>DAOTYM010000430.1:0-8126 GCA_034434775.1 Anaerolineae bacterium
GGCGGTGCTCCATTACGTCCCTCCCGTCTACCGGCAGCCTGCCTACCCCCAAGGGTTGCCCGGCTCCGACAGGCTTCCGGTGACGGAGAGGTTGGCGAGGGAGATCGTCTGTCTCCCCGTGTCGCCAGAACTGACCTTGGACGATGTGGACTATGTGACAGAGGTTCTACAGGACCTACTCCAAACTCCAAAGGGAAGGAGATAGAGCCGATGATCTTGGGGCTACTGTACGTCAGTTTCGTCGTGGAAGACTTGAACCAGACAAGGCGCGTCTTCAGGGACCTGTTCGGGCTCCCGAGCGAGCGGATGGACCCAGACCCCTTCCTGGGCACGCGTCGCGGGGCCCGCATCCCTTTCCCCAATGGATGCTGGCTCTACCTGATGGAACCCTCTTCACCGGATTCCCCGGTTGGCAGGTACTTCGCGCAGAAGGGCCCCGGCCTGGAGAGGGTCGCCTTCCTGAGCGATGAGGTAGAAGCGGAGTTTGCCCGAGTCCGAGCACAGGGCGTTCCTTTGGCGGACGAGGCCCTCGCGGATACGCCCGTAGGCAGGCGTTTTGTGGTAGCCCCGCAATACGTCAGCGGGGTGACCGTGGAAGTCCTAGAACCTCGCCCCGGATCCTGGGAAGGGTGCTTCCCTCCAGAGGCTTCGGGGGTCCTAGGCCTTCAGCACATCGGGGTGGGGGTGAAGGACCTGGATCTCGCAAGCAAGCAGTTCCAGGACCTCTTCGGCCTGGAGCCGAGGGACTTGAGGACAGACCAGCATGACGGCAAGCAGAGGGATGTGATGGTCGTGCCGGGCAACGACCGGCTCTGGATCCACATTGTAGAGAGCTGGGGACCCACAGAACGGGTGACCAAGTTCGTTCAGGAGAAGGGGGAGGGGCTTGAGCACCTCTGCATTGAGGTGGAGGACATCCGAGAGGCGGTGAAGCGGGTGACGGCAGCCGGAGTCCCCCTCTACGAGCACAAGATTTTCACCAACCGGCCCGATGGGTTTGAGGCGTTCGTCTACCCGGAGCACACCACGGGCGTCACGGTGGAGTTGATTGAGCCCTACCCGACCAGCAGGGGCTACCGGGAACGCAGGCCGCCGGCGCGGTGTTGCCCGTGAGCGTGAGCCGGCAGGCCGAAACTGCCATATCCTGGGCTGCCCACTCTTGCCCACTCTATAGGACGGACGAGGCTAGAGCTCCATCAGCAAGGGGCTCTAGCCTCGCGTTTTGGCGCCCTCTGCCCCAAAAGGGTTTTCAGGGCAGGGCCAAGAGGTCCGCAAGGTTGGCCTTCTCTGGGTGGACCTGGGGGCGGATGGCCCCCGTTTTGCTGCTCAGGAGGACCACAAGACCGGGGCCGTATCCTCGGCGGTAACTCCCGCCCTGGCACACCGCGCCCACGACGATGGAACCGCGCAGGTAGCCGTGGCTGAAGCGGCTATCCCAATCGGCGATGGCCACCAGGTCCCCGAAGCGCAGGTCGGCCAGGCCAGCCTCGTGCAGAGCCTCGGGGGAGGGGACCTGGATGCTGATGACGCTGCTCTCGCTCCCGAAGCCGGCCCCCGCGCCCGCCAAGACGCTGGGGACGATCCCCTTGACCGGCACTTCCAAGCGGCCATCCGCTCCAAGGCGCAGGTCCAGAGCCGCCAGGAGTTCCGGCGAGCAGTTCCTGACCGTCACCTCGGGGCAGTCCAGGAGGCAGAGGCCCAGCCCATACGCCTGCACCTGGACCTTATCCCCAGGTGCCATCTTCTCCACGTCCTCAGCGGGGAAGTGGCAGATGACGTGCTCGGCGAAACGCCCGCTTTTCCCGACCACGGTGCCCAAAGCCCCCGCTGCCGCGCCGGTCATCACGACGACACGGTTCCCCAGGCAGGCGTAGGCCCGCAGGGCCATGTTGGCGCCAGCCTCCGGATGCTTGATGGACACCCCCGGCTGGACCAGTTCGGCTGCCCAGCCCAGGGCGCGGTCGCCCATGCGGACGTTGTAGACCAGCCCCCCGAACATGGGCAGGAGCAGGGGTTCCCCTTCCGCACCAACCAGGTAGGGGCTGGCTGGAAGGCCTGGCATGGCTGGGTTGGCCACCTCCCCCATGACGGAAATCTTCACCAATTGGGCGGCGTTTGTGGCAAGCATGGTGCACCCTCCTTTCGCCTACCGGAGGCCCAGGATGTGGGCGATGTTGGCCTTGGGGTCCAGCACGGGCTCTATCTCGCCGTGGGCACAGACCAAGAGGTCCTGGCAGCCAGGGCCGTGCCCGCCCACGGGAGAGTCTCCGTGCATGATCAGCCCGATGGTCACGCTGCCAGGGCGGTAGCCCCGGCCGTACCGGTGGTCGGCATCCTGCACCGCCACCAGGTCTCCGAGCCGCAGGCGGTCCGCGCCCCATTCGGCCAGAGCCGCTCGGTCGCCCGTCATGAGGTCCTGGTCCACGAACTCGGGCGTCAGTTCGGCACCGCTCCCCAAGATCGTGGGCGGGAGGATGGCGACGACGGGCACCTGCAGCCGCCCCGCTGCTGAGACGCGCAGGCCCCAGCGTTCCAAAAGGAGAGGGCTGGCTTTCTTCACCTGGATGCCAGGGAAGTCCAAGAGCCTCAGCCCGCGGCCATGGGTCCGGATGAGGATTTCGTCGCCGATGCAGAGCCGCTCCAGGACCTCCGGCGGGAAGTCCACCAGGAGGCGGGCATGTTCGCCCACCACGACCCCCCGCGCCCCTGCCGCCAGGCCGGTGACCACGCGGGCCTCGTTCCCCACGCAGGTCAGGTAGTGCAGGGCGTGGTCCACAGCGGGGTCGGGATGGGAAACGCTGACCCCCGGCTCCACGTGGTCGCCAGCCCAGCCGAAGGCCGGGTCTCCCACGCGCACGTTGTAGACCACGCCAGCCATGCCGATGGGGACCTGGCTCATCCCCTCCACGTCCGGGCGGTAGGGTGGCCGAGGAAGTGTAGGCGCGCTCACAAAGGCCGTGACGGCCATGACCACCAGGTCTTCCGCGTTGGTTCGCAGTGTCACAGGGCACCTCCCAGCAAGAGGGCGGATCACCCGCCCTCAGATGGCAAGCCAGCACCACTCCGGCGTGAGGGGCGTGCGGTTCAAGACGATGCCCCCTCCCCTCCCCACCAGGATGGTGTTGGAGTGGTTGTACCCCCAGCCTCCTTCGGGGTTGTACAGGCCCGGTTCGTTGCTGAGGACCATCCCCTCTTCCAGAACCGTGTCGTCCCCCAGGCTCAGGTAGGGGGGCTGGTGTCCCTCCATGCCGATGCCGTGCGCCGGCCGGTGCCGGACGAAGCGGGCCATCCCCGCATCCCGGGCCACCTGGAGCACCTGCGCTGCAATCTCGTTGCAGGCGGCGCCGGCCCCGCAGAGTTCCGCCTGGAGGCGGACCATCTCTGTGTGGACGTGCCACATGCGGCGGTGCAGGTCCGTCATCGGCTCCACTTGGAGGGCGCGGTACCCTTCCCCCACGTATCCCCCCAGGTGGACGAAGGCCGCGATCTGCACGGCGTCGCCGCGGGCGATCTTGCGGTAGGGGAACTGGTTGGGGTGTGGGTAGGCCGTCGCCACGCCGGCCCGGCAGCCGAAGCGCAGGTCAATGCCCACCCCCACGTGCGGCCTTCCATCTGGCTGGAGGGCCTGCATGAGCAGGTGGGCCGTGTGGCGCTCCGTTTCCAACCGCACATCCAGGTCCGTGATCCCTGGCCCGTGCTCCAGGATGAGGTTGCGCGCGTAGGCCAGCATGTAGTCCTCTATGCCCACGGCCTTGCGGATAAGGGCGATCTCCTCCGGCGTCTTGATCTGGCGCATCCGCAGGCAGAGGTCTCCGGCCACTTTGAACACGGCGTGGGGCAGGACGCGCCTTATCTGCCCAGCCTTCTGCAGGTTCGGCTCTTCCTCCACCCCCAAGGTCGCCCGCCCAAACCCCCGCGCGGCCAGGTTCTCCAGAACCCACGCCCACAGGTCCTGCCTCGGCCCTGGCTCAAAGGCCAGAGCGTTATAGGGGCCGCTGTGGGGGAAGTCAAAGTACCATTCCCTCTCCTCAATCCACCAGCTCTCGGCCAGGTCCAGGTCCAGGGCGGGGTGGAAGAGGACGGGTTTTCCCTTGGCGGGGATGAAGAGCCAGAAGGGCCGTTCCGTCGGCGTGAAGAAGAGGCCGGAAAAGTAGATGATATTCCAGGCGTCCTCCAGCAAGATGCCGTCCAAGCCCTGCTCCTGGAGCCTGGCCTGGAGCCGCTCCACATTGTTTCGGTACCAGGTCTCCGGCAGCCGGAACGGTGGGGAGAGGGCTGCCGTCAGGTCAGGAAATCCTTCGGACGTTTCCCCCATGTTCGCCCTCCGCGCTCAATACCGCCAGCCTCGCCAGAAGTCCCGCCCCATCTCCAGGTACGGGGCGGGGTCAAACCGGGCGAAAGCGCGCGCCGCGGCCTCTTGGGCCCGCGCCACGACCTCTTCCTCGTCTACTGACTTCACCTTCCCGCCCTGCATCAGGACCCGTCCGTCCACGACCACCGTGTCCACGTCGTGGCCGGTGGCGTAGAAGGCGAGGAGCCTGGGCACAGCCACGAGGGGCGTGAGGTGCGGGCGGGCGCCGTTGAGGAGGATGAGGTCAGCCTTCTTCCCCGGCTCCAGAGAGCCGATCTGATCGCCCAGGCCCAGGGCCCGTGCCGCATCTATGGTGACCATGCGCAGCGCCTTGCCGGGCGGCAGGGCACGCTGGTCGCCCAGGCGGCTCCACTGGGCCCACACGGCGCGGGGAACTTCCTTCAATAGGTCGTAGGAGGTGTAGGGAGCCGTCCCGTCGGTGGCGATGGCCACCACAGCCCCGGCCTGGAGCAGTTCCACCACGGGGCAGGGACCGTACCAGAGGTTCTCGTGGGTGAAAGGGACCACGGCAATGCCAACCCGCTCCTCCCCAAGCACCTGCACTTCCTCGGGGGCGAGGCCGTTGCAGTGGGCCAGGACGGCCGGCGGCCTGAGGAGCCAGCGGACCCGCTCCTCCCCGAAATGCGCCAGGCCGAAGGCGATGGAGCCCCGGAAGGCGTGGCTGTGGAGGAGGAGCCCGTACCGATCTGCCAGGTCCCGGGCCTCCTCGGCCCGCTCCACCATGAGCGGCACGTGCTCCGCGCTGTAGGTGAAGGGGAAGCGGGGGTGAGAGGCCTGGCGGCCGAAGAGGTAAGGGACGTGAAATGCAACCCGGACGCGGCCCTCCGCCCCGCCGTGCCACCGCTGGATCACCTGGATGGAATGGCGGATGGCATCCTCGTGGGTGAAGGCCCGGGTAACCGGCTGCCCATCCTCCCAGACCGTGGCCTGCCAGGGTGTGGACAGGTGGGCGATGTACGGGTCCGGAGGGCCGACGCCCAGCACCCCGCGGATGCCCACCCGGGCCACCGCTTCCGCCTGCCGTTCGGCGAAGGCAGGGCTGTCCATGCGGGCTGGCGTGGCCCCGATCACCGAGAACCCGCACGTCACCCCGAAGCGCAGGCGCTCCAGGGCGGAAAGGAGCCCTTCCGCGTACCACCACTCCTCGTCGGTGGCGTGGAAGTACAGAGGGTTGGTGGGCCAGCCCCGCTCTGGATGGTAGATGCCCTTGATGAGGCCGTGGCCGGCGTGGCCGTAGGTATCCACCAAGCCAGGCATGATGATCTGGTGGC
This sequence comes from Anaerolineae bacterium, assembly GCA_034434775.1. Lineage (GTDB taxonomy): Bacteria > Chloroflexota > Anaerolineae > DTPP01 > DTPP01 > DAOTYM01. The sequence continues at coordinate 5,644 of DAOTYM010000430.1, forward strand.
GACCGCCCAAGCGGACCTCCGCCCGGTACCTCTGGCGGATGGCCTCTCGGGTGTCCACGGCAACGATGGCCTGGCCCTCTACGGCCACCGCCCCGTCCGGGATCACCCGGTCCTCCTCGTCCATCGTCAGGACCCAGCCGCCTTCCACAATGAGGTCCACCGGGCACGGTTCGTTCCGGGGCCTTGGCTCGCCTTCCATGGAGCGCGACTTCCTCCTGCTCACGGGGCTCTTAAGGAGCGGCGAGGACCTCCTTGAGGACCTCGCACACGTAGGCGGCGTCGTCCTCCTCCAATTCGGGGTCCACGGGCAGGCAGAGGAGTTCTTCGCCCAGCATCTCCGTCACCGGCAACTGGTGGGCGCCGGGGAGGTTCCTCTCGCGGTAGACCGGCTGTCGGTGGACCGGAGGGACATAGTGGAGGGCTGCCTGGATGCCCCGTTCCCGCAACTGGCGGTACGCCCGGTCCCGGTCCTGCCTGCGGACGCGGACCGTGTAGGTCCGGAAGATGGGCTCCGACTCCGGGCGGAAGGAGGGCAGCACAAGGCCCTCTACGGAAGCCAAGCCCTCGGCGTACCACTGGCCGATGCGCCGGCGCTTCTCGCTCCACTCCTGGAGGTGGGGCAGTTTGACCAGGAGCACCGCAGCGTCCACCGGAGCCATCCGCAGGTTGTACCCCTCCGCCACATGGTGGTAGGTCACGGGCGGGGCTTCGGGGATCCCCGGCTCCAGGCCGTATCCGCTCAGGAGGGCCACCCGTTCCCAGAGGTGCTGGTGCGGCGTGACCACCATGCCGCAGGGCCCCAGGGCCTCAAAGGGCTTGTAGGGCGCGAAACTGAAGACGGTGACATCGGCGAAGGCCCCCACGGGCTTTCCGTAGTCCCGGGCTCCCACGGCGAGGGCGGCATCTTCCACAATGAACAGGCCGTGCCGGTCGGCGATCTCCCGCAGGCGGCGTACATCGGCTGGGTGGCCGTAGAGGTCCACTGGCAAGAGGCCTACGGTGCGTTCCGTGATGAGGGACTCCACCAAGTCGGGGTCTATGGTGTAGTCGGCCGACCGCACGTCGCAGAGCACAGGGGTAGCGCCGCAGTGGGAGATGGCGGCGGTGGTGGCGATGTCGGAGTTTCCCACGGTGATGACCTCGTCGCCAGGCCGCACGCCGCAGGCGAGCAGTCCCAGCCGCAGCCCCGCCGAGCCGGACTGCACGGCAACGGCATAGGGATACCCCATCTCCTCCGCGAAACGCCGCTCAAAGGTCCGGACGATCTGCCAAGCAGCCCAGGGGTCGCCGAAGAGGACCGGGTCCAGGGCCTTCAGGATTTGGTCCTTCAGGCGGCGGTTGACGCGCGGGGCGTGGGAGCGAGGGACGCGCCAGGTCTCTCCAGGAAAGGAAGAGAAGAAGTCCATGGTCAAGGCCCAACCTCAATCGGAGTTCGCGGGCCATGCCTCACAAGGTAGGAAGGTCCTGGGGAACCAGGGACCGGTTCCCCAGGACCTACACACGTGCAGGGTTACTTCTCCAGCCAAGCCCACTTCACCGGCCAGATGGTCTGGGCGGGGTCCAGGTAGAGGCCCTTCACGTAGGAGCGAGCCGCAATCGTGGCTTTGCCCTGGAACAGGTAGATGGCGATGGCGTCGTCCCACACCTGCTTGATGACCTTAGCGTAGATGGCGTTGCGCTCTTCCAGGGTGGGGGCCTTGTCGGCTTCGGCGATCCACGCATCCACCTGCTCGTTGCAGTAGTGGGAGTAGTCCCAGTACTTGGGCGGCCACGCGTCGCAGGCGTAATAGGTCTTGAGGGGATACTCGGCGTCGCCAGTGAAGGTGCCCCAGGAGAGGTTGCAGAGGTCATAGTGCGGATAGCCGGGGTCCGTGAGCGGCTTGTTGAGTTCGGCGAGGAAGGTGGCGGTATCCACGATGTCAATGTTCACCTGGATCCCCACGGCCTTCAGGTACCCCTGCACCATCTCGGCTGTCTCAATATCGCCTGGGGAGACGCCTTTGCGGGTCCGCAGGGTGAGCACCAACTCCTTGCCGCCCTTGTCCCGGATGCCATTCCCGTTGGTGTCCACCCACCCTGCCTCGTCCAGGAGGGCCTTGGCCTTTTCGGGGTCGTACTCGTAGTAGCCGGCCTCCGTATACCCGCTCACAGCAGGGGTGACGAGGAAGGCCTTGGCGGGCTCGGCATACCCCATGAAGATGGTGCGGGCCATGGTCTCCTTGTCCACAGCGTAGTTGAGGGCCTTGCGGATCCGCACGTCGTCCAGGGGCGGGTTGGAGAGGTTGATGGCCAGGTAGTAGTACCGGGAACTGACCCCGGCAAGGAGGTCAATGTCGGGGTTGAACTTGAGCCGTTCCATGTCCTGGATGGAGAGGGATCCGGCGACATCTACTTCCCCTGCCTCCAGCATGATGGCCCGCGTGTTGGCGTCGGGGACCACCCGGTAGATGATCTCATCCAGGTAGGGCAGGCCCTTCTGCCAG
>DAOTYM010000431.1:0-1957 GCA_034434775.1 Anaerolineae bacterium
GGGGCGCAACCTCTTCCTCATCCCCCGACCCTCTGCTTTCTCCGTGTACGGGGAGGCGCGCCGCCCCGAGGAGGTAGACGATGCCCAAAGTGACGACGGACGAACAGGGGCACCTGGTGCTCCCGCAGGACTTCCTGGCCCGGCGGCACATCGCACCGCGTGGCGAGTACTGGCTGGACGAGCGTGACGGCGACCTCATCCTCCATCCCCGCCTGCCGGACGCGCGCAAACTCTACCTGGAGCCGACCACGGAGTGCAACCTTCGCTGCCGGACCTGCATCCGCAACGTCTGGAGCGCCCCCGAGACCCACATGTCCATGGAGACCTTCTCCCACCTCCTGGAAGGGTTGAAGGACCTGCCCCACCTGCAGCGGGTGGTCTTCACCGGCTTCGGCGAGCCCCTGGCCCATCCCCACATCCTGGAGATGATAGAGGCCGTGCGCGCCCGGGGCCTGAACGTCACCGTGGGCACCAACGGCCTGCTCCTGGACCGCGCCGTGGCCCGGGAGTTGGTGCGGCTGGGGGTGGACCGCCTGGTGGTCTCGGTGGATGGTGTGCGCCCGGAGACGTACGAGGGGATCCGCGGGGCGATGCTGGCCCAGGTGCTGGAGAACCTCCGCGGCCTGAACGAGGCCAAGCATGCTTTGGGCTCCCTCACACCAGCCCTGGGGTTTGAGTTTGTGGCCCTGCGCAGCAACCTGGCGGAACTGTCGGGCCTGACGGGCCTCGCCTCCCACATGAATGCGGCGCGGGTACTGGTGAGCAACGTCCTGGCCTACACCGAGGAGATGCGAGGTGAGGTCCTCTACGGCTACGAGCCGCAGCCTCCCTTCAACGCGGGCGGTTGGCCGGTGAAGGCCGATGCCTGGGTCATGTGGGGCACTCTGGAACTCCCCCGCATGCATTGGGGAGCGGAGCGGCGCTGCCGGTTTGTGCAGGATCGGGCCGTTGTGGTAGGATGGGATGGCGGCGTATCCCCTTGCTACGCCCTTTCCCACACCTATAGCTACTTCGCCATAGATGGGAGGCAGAAGCAGGTCAGCCGCTACGTTCTGGGCAACGTGAACGAGCAGCCCCTGGCCGAGATCTGGATGGCGGAGGAGTACGTCCGCTTCCGGGCCGAGGTACGGGGGTTCCACTTCCCCTCGTGTCCGGACTGCGACCTGCGGGAGGGGTGCGACCTGCGGGAGCGGAACGAGGGATGCTGGGGGTGGAACCCCTCCTGCGCCGACTGCTTGTGGGCACAGGACATCGTGCGCTGCCCGTGAGGGCTGTCAGCGGATTTGGGGAGCGGATTGAACGGATTCGGCAGGGCGGCGTGAGTCCAATTCCGTGTCGTTCATGCTCAGCACCTGCTGTTGGAGAATCTCGTGGCCGGTAAACGGATTCAGACTCCCTACGACGATCTCACGTACAAGGTCATCGGCTGTGCGATGGCGGTGCATTGCGCCAAAGGGCCGGGCTACCGTGAGGATGTATATCCACGCGGCTTGGAGGCGCAGTCTCCCGTGGCGGCGTATCCTGCCACCCAAAGACATCGCCGAACACCGTATCAACCGTCAGTGGCTGTTCGTGCCTGATTGGCTGCGGGCTGACATGGACCTGGGAATGGATTCAAACGGAGAGACAGTGAAACCGTTCAACCCGTTCCCTGAACCCTCCTGTGGGGGCGTGCTCACCGAGGGGGCGAGGGACAGTGAATCCGTTCCATCCGTTCCCTCAATCCGTTGACAGCGCTCTGCTCCAAGTAGGTATGTATATGGAAAACGCAATGCATGTGCGGGTGAGGATCTTCGCCACGCTGCTCCGGCACGTGCCGGACCTGCGTCCGGACCTTCCTGGATATGGACCTGCCTCAGGGGGCGACCATCCTGGACCTGATCCAGCGCCTCCACCTGCCCGTGGAAGAGGTCAAGGTGGCCTTCGTCAACGGGCGCTCCCGCCCCTTTGACTGGCC
>DAOTYM010000432.1:0-12313 GCA_034434775.1 Anaerolineae bacterium
ACCGGCAGGGCGTAGAGGCCAGCGACCCGCCCCCCCACGGCGAAAAGCCGCGCCACCATGACCTTCTCCAGGACCCGGACGCGCCGATGCAGCACTTCCCGCCGGAAGACGTCCATGAGCACTGGACCTCCCCCCTCGGGGGATGAGGTCAGGGGCTCTTCGTGGCCTGGAGCGAGAGTTGCGAGGATGCACCCCCTCTCGTCACGCTTGAAGCGCAGACCCAGGCGCTCCAGTTCCGGCACTCGCCAGGCTGCCTCGTTCGCCAAAACCTCCACCAGTCGGGGGTCATTCATCCCCTCGCCAGCAGCGAGGGTAGCAGCCACATGTTGCGCCTTCGCCGCGTCCAGAGAGCCGTCCCTGCCACAGGGCCGGGCGAAGGAGAAACCGCCGCCGGCTGTGCAGGAACTGCCGCTCCGTCCCAACCTGCCCTTGTCCAGAAGGGTGACGCGCAGGCCATACTTGGCGGCCTCCACAGCCGCCGCACAGGCTGCCAGCCCGCCCCCCACAATGGCCACGTCGGTGCGCTCCATCACTTGGGCTTCCCCACCTTCACCCGGATGGCCTGCTCGGGGCAATACTCTTCGCAGATGAAACAGTCCACGCACTGCTGGGGCCGCGCCACGACCGCCTTCTCTGCTTCAGGGTCAAAGGAGAAGACATCCCGACCGCACTGGAAAAGGCAAACTCCGCAGCCTACGCACAGGTCGCGATCCACTCGTGGAGGCAAGGTGGACACCTCACGTCAAGAAGTCGCCCCTTCCCTTGGGCAGCCCGATCAGCGCCGCAAGCGCGGGTCCAGGGCATCGCGCAGTCCATCGCCCAGGAAGTTGAAGGCGAGGACGGTCAGGCCCAGGGCGATGGAAGGGTACAGCGCCAGGTGGGGGAAGGAACGGAAATACTCCCTGCCCTTGGCGATCATGCCGCCCCAGGTCGGGTTGGGCGGCCGGATGCCGATACCCAGAAAGGAAAGGCCCGCCTCGGCCATGATCACGTCGGCAATGCCAATGGTGAAGTGCACGATGAGCACGCTCAAGGTGTTGGGGAGGATGTGCCGCGTCATGATCCGCCAACTGGAAGCCCCGACCACGCGCGCCGCCGAGACAAACTCCCACTCGCGCAACGAGAGGACCTGGGCCCGGATAAGGCGGGCCGGGAACGGCCATCCAACCAGGACCAAAACCAGGATAATGCTGAAAGGGCTCGGCCGGAGGAAAGCCACCATGAACACGGCGAAGAGAAAACTGGGGAACGCGTACATGATGTCCACCAGCCGCATCAAGACCGTGTCCACGATCCCCCCAAAGTATCCTGCAGCCAGCCCCAGGAGAGCCCCCACCGCAATGGCCGTGATCTGCACCACCAGGCCCACGGCCAACGAGACCCGCGCCCCGTAGAGCAGTCTGGCGACGAGGTCCCGGCCCAACTCGTCCGTGCCCAGGGGATGCTCACGGCTCGGAGGCTGCAGCGTGGCGGAAAAATCGGGGTTGTAAGGGGAGTAGGGGGTGAGGACCGGGGCAGCAATGGCCATCAGGACGAGGACCACCAGGAAGACCATGCTCCCCACCGCTGCCCTATTGCGCTTCAGGCGTCTCCACGCGTCCTCCCACAGGCTTGTCGCCGCCTCTGGCTTCTCCTGCCGGCCCAAGGCCAGGAGGAGGCGGTTCTGGCCCCGAGCCGGGTGTCCCGTCGCCCCCATACCCATCTCTCCCCCTTAAGTGGCCAGCCGGATCCGAGGGTCCAAGAAGCCGTAAAGGATGTCCGTCACCAAGGTGGTCAGGAGAAAGGCGAAGGCCAAGAGCACCGTCGCCCCTAAGATGACCGGATAGTCCCTCTGGAGCACGGCTGTCACGCCAATGCGCCCAAGCCCGGGGATATTGAAGATCGTCTCAATGAGGAAGGTGCCGGCGAAGATGCGCCCAACCATGATGCCCACAATGGTCAGCGCTGGCAACAAGGCGTTCCGCAGGGCATGGCGCAAGATGACCACCCGCTCGCTGAGCCCCTTGGCCCTGGCCGTGACGATGTAATCCTGCCGGATGACCTCCAGCATGGAGGCCCGGATCATCCGGGCCAGGAGCGCCATGGGGTGAGCGGCCAAGGTCAGCGCCGGCAAGACATAGTGCGCCGGTGTGGAGAGCCCCGCAACCGGCAACCACCCCAGTTTCAGGGAGATGCCCACAATGAGGAACGTGGCCAGGGCGAAACTGGGCAGCGAGATGCCCACCAAGGCAAAGAACATGAAGAAGTGATCAATCCAGGTGTTCTGCTTCAGCGCGGTGATGACCCCGATGGGCACCGCAAGACAGATGGCGAGGAGGAGGCCTACGCTTTCCCATTTGAGACTGACAGGGATGCCTTCCATAAGGATTTCCAGCACAGGCTTGCCGACGTAATAATAAGAAGTGCCGAAATCCCCTCGGAGCGCATTCTTGAGGAAGATCAGGTACTGGATAGCCAAGGGCTTATCCAGCCCGTAATGACGTCGCCACATCTCAAGGACAGCGGGGTCTATGTTCCTCTCGCCAGCCATGAGTTCCAGCGGGTCGCCAGGGGCTAACTGCATGGCCAGGAAGGCCACCAACGTGGCTCCGATCATGCCGAAGATGGTGAAGAGCACGCGCTGAAGGATGTACCTGCGCATCCACACCCCCCAAGGAGAACCACCGCCCCCTGGGGCAGCAGAGCAGGGAACGCTCTGCTGCCCCAGGGGTTGCCTTCGGTCCTACTTCTCTATCTTCACATCCTTGTACCACATCGGTCCGGTGAGGTTGCAGGTGAAGCCCTTGACATAGGGTTTGACCAGGTAGATGTAGCTAGTGTAGGCAAAGGGGACCATGGCCGCGTCTTCTATGGCCATTTCCTCTGCCTGCTGCCAGAGGGCCACCCGCTTGGCCTCATCCACCGTCTGGCGGGCCTGGTCCACGATGGCGTCAAACTCGGGGTTCTCGTACCCGAAGAAGTTGGACCCCAGCCCGCTGTGCAAGAGTTGGTGCGTCCACACCTCGGCGGAGGGGAAGTCCGCGGTCCACCCCCAGTAGAAGATATCCCAGGTGTTGTGGTCCCATAGCCCCTTGATCATCTCGCCGCGTTCCACGGTGTTCACCTCAATGTTCAGTCCGAGGTTCTGGTTCTCCTGAGCGGCGAAGGCCTCGCACAGGGTGCTGTCGGAACCGATGCAAGTGATCTGGAGCGTTGGGAACCCTTTCCCTTCCGGGAAGCCCGCCTCTGCCAAAAGCTGCCGCGCCTTCTCCGGGTTGTACTCGTACCCCTTCAGGTTGGGGTTGTACTCGGAGATGCCTGGGGGAACAAGGCCGGTGGCCGGTTTGTAGGCGTTGAAGAGGAGCTTCTCAATGAGTTCCTGCTTGTTCAGGGCGTAGTTGAAGGCCTGGCGCACCCGCTTGTCCTTGAAGACATCCACCTTGTGCATGTTGAGGCCGAAGTAGACCAACTGGGCGCGGGTCCAGAACTTCAGTTCCTGGCTCAGTTTGGGGTCCTGCTGGAGCCGCTGCAGGTCCACGGCCCGCACGGTGGCGAGGTCCAGTTCCCCGGCTTCGTACTGCGCCAGGATGGTCGCCGGGTCGGGGACCACGTAGTACTCAATCCGGTCCACCGTGGGCCGCCCCAGGAAGAAGTCATCCCAGGCTTCCAGGACCAGTTTCTCGTTGGTTCTCTGCTCCACGAACTTGAAGGGACCTGCCCCGACCGGCTTGTCCTTCCACTCGGGCTTCCCTTCCACCACTGCTTCAGGCGGCACGGTCCAGGTGGAACTCGTGGCTACCTTGAGGAGGAAACCGGAGTCAGGCTTCTCCAGGGTGACCTTGAGGGTGTAGTCGTCCACCGCCTCAACGCCACTGAGTTCCTTCGTCTTGCCGTCCAGGATGTCCTGGGCTCCTTTGATGTTGCCCAGGTAGTCCGCTCCTGCCTGCGCGGCCACTCCCGGATCTAGGTAGCGCTCCCAGCCCTTCTTGATGTCGGCAGCGACAATGGGCCGGCCATTGTGCCACTTGGCGTCCTTCCGGAGGTAGAACGTGTAGGTCAGGCCATCCTCCGAGACCTCCCAGCGCTCGGCCAGGTAGGGTTTCAACCGGGTGTTCTCATCATACGTGAGGAGGCCAGCGTGGAGGTTCTGGGCAATCCAGCCGGACAGGAGCTCCAGCACCAGGCCAGGTTCCAGGCTCTTGGGGTCGCTGGCGATGGGCACCCGGATCACCGTAGGCTCCTTCGGCTTGGCCGTCGGGGTTGGAGCAGGTGGCTGTGTGGGGGGAACCGGCGTCGGCGTTGGGGGAACCGCGGTTGGCGCGGGCGCCTGTGTGGGGGGAACCGGCGTCGGCGCGGGCGCCTGCGTCGGAGGCGCCGCGGTTGGCGCAGGCGCGCAGGCAGCGGGGAGCAAGGCCCCCAACACCAGCAGCAGGACCACGATCCAATGCAGATGCTTGCGCTCTTTCATGGTTCTCATCCTCCTGTGTGCGTCTCTGGGAGAGAAAGGCTTAGAACTCTTCTCGCCACATGGCCGCGATCACGGTGCATGTGCAACTTGGAGCCGGCTCTCACCTCCTTTCTTGTCCTGTGGGGAGACGCCTCCATCTGGGACGTAAGCCATCCCCTCGCACCTTTGCTCAGGGCAACGTGACCGGCTTCCACTCCCCCTGGATAGACCTCAGATAGGCGACGAACTCCTCCAAAGAGATCTCCTTCTGTTCGCCCCCCACGAAACTGAGGAAGTTCATTGTGAACTTACCCCTGATCATCCGATTGATTTCCTGCACCACCTCAATGGTCTCGGACGGCGAGACACTGCCATAGAACTGGCCAGCCACTGTGGAGGCCCAGAGGCCATCCCGCGAGAAGGAGAGCAAAGCCCCCCACTTGGTCGTGGTCGGGTGGTCCTTGGCGAAGAAGTTGACGATGCCGTCGTCAATGACGAACTCCCCATCGCATGAGTAGATGAAGTGGTGATCGCGCGCCCCGATCCCACCCCGGTTAAAGTGCGTGACGTAGTGCGGGATCCCGGCCAGGTCCAGGGCCGGGCTCAAGTTCATGGCCTGGCTGACGCAGTGCGCCCCTCCCTGGGTGCGGTAGATGTCGTTGATGTCGCTCTCCAGGAAGCAGCACCCCCAGATGTGGCCCCACGCTTCCACCCGGCCAGGCTTCTTCCACTCCCGCTCATCCTCCCGCACCACCCCGGCATGCTTCAGGTATTCCTGGCCCAAGGCACGGATGCCCGTTTCCCGGTCGGGTGCCCCCAGGACCAGGTCCGCCAGAACCGCCGTCGCAGGGCTGAGGTAGGCAGCGTAGCGGATGCACCCCCTGAGGACCCCCATCTTCAGGGAAAGCGTCCAGGGGTCAAAGTCCTGGTGCGGGTAGATGCGGTCCCACACAGTGATGAACACGAAGGAATCCAACCCGTGGGCGCGCGTGGCGACCAACGTGGCCAGGTCCACCTGCTTCTCCGTGACCAGTTCGGTGGCCTGGCGCAGCCGCCCGATCTGCTCCTCCTCCCAAGGGGTCAGGGAGGGCACACGAACATCGGTAGCATACTTGCTGACCACGTGGGCAAGGGCTGCAGAGCGTCCGGTGTCGTCCCGGCCCATCAGAGGGTACCACACGGCTTCTTCATTGAAAATGAGGACCGGGTTGCCTGTAGCGTGGCCCACAGGTCTCCCTTCCCGCGCCGACCACAGAAGGCCACTCTCGTACAGATAAGCCCCGCCGTCATCACAGACGACGAGGAAGAGCGTCTCCTTCGGTGCCCCCCTCTCCTTGGCCCGGAAGTACTCGTGCTCAGCCCGCTCCACCGGCGTCAGCCTGCGTCCCTTATCCTTCAAGGTGACGGCCAGGGGTCCCATGCGTCGGTCCAGCCAGGGGAAGAACGGATACCCTTTGGGGTAAAGGTCCGCCTCGTCCACCACTCGGTAGGAGCCAGAATCCACCTTAGCCATGGAGAGGGGGCGCCCCACATTTTCCCCGGCTATGATCTTGTCCGGGAATTCCATGAGATACATGTCGGCCACGTTTTCCACTTCGTAGGCTTCCTGGAAGCCGTTGACCGTGCTGGCGATCTGCCAGAAGAGGTCATCCCCTTTCAGGTAGACCTCCGGGTGGCGCACGCTCAGGATGCGGCTGACATACAGGCCGTACTTCTGATAGGTGGCATCTGCAGCCTGGGCCAGCACGCTTTCCCAGGCTGCTTTGTGCAGCGCGTACACACGTTCTTTCACAGGAATTCCTCCCAAGCCAGGATTGGCGGTGGCCACCACCTAGCCCCAGTTGCGGCGGGGAGAGTGAGAGAGGACCTCGCTCCCCGTCTCCGTGATCAGGAGATCGTCCTCAATGACGAACGTACCCCATTCGCAGACACACATGGGCTCAATCGCCATGACCATGCCCGGCTGCAGGAGGAGGTCGTTGGCGCGATCCAGAAGGGGCTCCTCCCGCAGTTTGCAGCCCAATCCGTGCCCTGTGCCCCACGCCCTGTCCGCCAGGCCAAACCGGGCGGCTACCTCGTCGCCCACCTGGGCCAGGGCTCCAGCCGGGATGCCAGGACGAGCAGCCTCCCTCATGGCTGCTGTAGCCGCGAGCGCAAACTCCAGCGCCATGGCCTGTTCCGGTGTAGGCTTCCCCAAGAGGACCGTGCGCGAAAGGTCGGCACAGTACCCTTGATAAGAGGCTCCCAGGTCTATGTAGACCGGCTCCCCTTTCCGAATGGGGCGCGAGGTGGGCGAAGCATGTTTCCAGGCCGCGCGCGGCCCAGCCACCACGAGGGGCATGAAGGCGACGCCATCCGCTCCCTCAAGGAAGAGGGAACGCAGGACCTCAGCCACCACTTCCCTTTCCGAAACACCCTCATGCACCAACTCCACAGCGACCTTCATGGCCGCGTCTGATTGGCGCACGGCCTCGCGCACTTTCTCTACTTCGCGGGCGCTCTTAACCGCCCTCAACCTGGCGAAGGCCACCGTGACATCGGCCATCTCCAGGTGAGGCCTGTCTGTCACGATCCCCTGGTACACCTGGAGAGGCAGCCCTGCCTCACTCACCAGCCCCAGCCGGTACTGGACGCAGTGGTCGCCCAGAAGCCCTAGGAGGTCGTCCTGCAGTTTGCGCAATCCCCCGGCCCCTCGGGAGGGAGGAAGGACCTCTTTCACCCAGGTGGCACACAGGTTGTATCCGGGCACCTCATCGTGGAGCACCAGGACAGGCTCTCCCTGAGCGGGCAAGAACAGAAAGGCATTTCCGACGCTGGGTTCCCAGTTGGCGATCCAGCGGATGTCTCCAGGATGGCCAGGGTCGCCGCAGACGAGGAGCGCGTCCAGGCCCTGATCGGCCATCAACGCCCGTGCCCTGGACACGCGCTCCGCGTACTCCTCCAAAGGGAAGGGCAACTCCAGGCACCCTTGGCGGGTTTGCCAAGCGTAGAACCGCTCTCGCCGCTTCAGACGCGAGTCAGGACCTTGCATGGGAACCTGCTCATTCCAAGATGGGGCGGCTGCCTGACTCATGTTCGGCCAGCGCCGCTTCGTACTCTTCCCTCGCCGCGCGTACGAGGCCCGGATCGGTCAGGAAGTCCAGCGCTGTCAGGGCGAGGCCCTTCGCCGCCTTGAGCATGGCCTGGTACGCAGCCTCGGTGTTGGCCGCAGCCGCTGAGGTAGGCGAGTGCCAGGGGATGTCCTCTTCGGTGATGGGGAAGGACCCTTCCCCAGTCGGCACCACGTAACTCACGTTGCCGATGTCCGAAGAGGCCAGGCCTGGACCGGGCTTTGCAGGCATGGTGCGAAGGCCCAGCGCATCAAAGTGGGCCTTCAGCTGCCGGGCGATGGTGTAGTTGGGGATGAACTCATCGTAGGGCGTGTCGGACGGGGTGAACTTCAGACGTGCTCCTGTGATCAGCGCCGCGCCCTCGGCGATGCGACGCACTTTTTCCACCAACTCGTCCCTCTCGCCCCGGGTCTCGGCGCGCACGAGGAACTCGGCCTTGGCGTAGGCCGGGACGACGTTTACCGCGTCACCCCCATGCCGGATGACGCCGTGGATACGGGCCGTGGGTTTGATGTGCTGACGGAGGGCATTGATCCCGTTGAAGGTCTCAATCACCGCATTGAGGGCGTTGATCCCGTTGAAAGGGTCGCGGGCTGCGTGGGCCGCTTGCCCGAAAAACTCAATTTCCACTTGCTGACACGCCAGCGCCTTACCGCTCCCGGGCACGGTGGGCACAGAGGCCCACACAGGGTGAGGATGGGTGCCCAAGACGATATCCACATCCTCAAACAGCCCGGCCCGCACCATGTAAACCTTGCCGCCTGCCCCCTCCTCCCCAGGGGTGCCGAAGACCCAAACCGACCCAGGCACCTCATCCAACACAGCCCCTGCACCGAGGCCTGCCCCGATCGTGGCCCCCGCCAGGAGGTTGTGGCCGCACCCATGCCCCACCCCAGGCAGGGCATCGTACTCCACCAGGATGCCGATGCGGGGATGCCCCTGTCCTCGCTTCCCCAGGAAGGCCGTCGGGAGGCCGGCCACGCCCCTTTCTACCTGGAACCCGTGCTTCTCCAGAACCTCCACGCACCGGGCCGAAGCCTTGTGCTCCTCCATGGCCACTTCAGGGTTGGCATGGATGAACCGGGCAAGGCCGACCAGTTCCTCAGCGGCGGCATCCACAGCGGCACAGATGCGCTCGCGCAAGGCTTCTTCATCCATCCTCGTGATCCCCCATCTTGCAGATCTGGATGCGCGGCCCGGTCCGGAGCAAGCGCAGGATCTGCTCCTCACCGTACAGACCCAAGGCCTGCGTGGGACAGATCTCCACGCAGGCTGGCCGCCTCCCGGCAGCCACGCGGTCCCGGCAGAAGTCACATCCATCGGCAGCCAGGGGGACGAAATCCATGGCAAGTTCGCCGTTGACCTCGTAAGGACCCAGCGTCTCCACCCGGATCCACCGCACGCCCTCCGGCAGACCATGTTCCTGCTTGCAGGCCACCTCGCACGCGAAACAGCCCATGCAACGGTCCAGGTTGGCCACCAACCCTCTGCGCCTGGCCATCCTCCCCTCCTACGTTTTCCTCACTCGGCACAGGAACGAACGGTTCCCCGTCGCCCCAGCGATGGGATCGCGCTCCTTCTCCGAGGTGATCTTATTGGGCAGGTCCGCGTCGGAAGCGTACGGCTCCCCATAGCCGTGCGTGACCATCACCACGCCTGGCTGCACCGTAGCCCGGACCCGCGCCCGCACTTTGATCGCCCCCTTGGGCGACTCCACCACAATCCACTGCCCATCTGCAATCCCCCATTCGGATGCCGTACGGGGGTGGATTTCCGCGAAGGGATCGGGCTCCATCTCCCGAATCCAGGGCAACGTGCGGAACTGCGTGTGCGTGTGGATGCCCAACTTCAATCCTGTGGAGCAGATCAGGGGGTACTCTTTGGCCAGTTCAGGGGTGGCTTCCGGGCTAGCAGCAGGTTCGGTGAACGTGGGCAGGGGGTCCAGGCCCACTTCAGCGAAGCGGGAGGCGACGAACTCAATCTTGCCAGAGGGGGTGGGGAACCCCTTGCGCTCGTACTTACGGTAGAGTTCCTCAGGCTCGTAGCGGCGCACGTAGCCCCCTGGGTGCTCCCGAAGCCAGGTCACGTTGATCCCGTGGGGTTCCAGTTCCCAATCAAAGGCGTCAGTGACCTTCTCCCAGGGGAAATACTCCCCCAGCCCCACCCGACGCGCCAGTGCAAACACGAAGTCCAGGTCCGACCTGCTTTCCCCCACCGGCGGCACGCACTGGTTCTGCATGGCGATCAGGTTGCCGTCGGCAAAGGGGCGGTAGCGGTAGTAGAGGATGAGATCGCGCTCCAAGAAACTGGCGGCAGGCAGCACGATGTCCGCAATCTGGGCTGTGGCCGTGAGGTAGAGGTCGTGCACGACCAGCAAGTCCACCTTCTTGAGGACCTCGCGCACCCTAGTAGATTCCGAGAGCACGGCGACGGGGTCACCCCCCTGGACGATGAGGGCCTTGATGGGGTACGGTTTCCCCGTCGCGATGGCATCGGTCAGTTCCACGCCGGTCAGGCTCAGGCCCGCGGCGTAGTAGAGGGGGTATTGGACCACCGCCTTGGCGTCGTACCCTGCTGGCCTGGCTCCTCGCCGCTGCACATCCACGAAGGGCAAGGGCGGCACCAGGACGCTTCCGCCCGGCTCATCCACGGTGCGGAGCAGCGCGCGCAAGATGGAGGTGGTACGGACCGTCTGGACGGTGTTGGTGTGCTGGTCCAGGCCATTCCCATCCACCACCACCGCCGGCTTGATCGTGGCCACCATGCGGGCCGCCTTTCGGATCTTCTCCGCCGGCACCCAACAGATCGCCTCCACCCGTTCGGGCGTGTAAGCCTGCACGAACTCCTTCAGACGGTCAAAGCCGACCGTCCACCGCGCGATGAAGTCGGCATCGTAAAGGCCCTCTTCTATGATCACCTGGATCATCGCCAGGGCCAGCGCCCCGGTCGTCCCAGGACGCGGCTGAAGGAAGAGGTCCGCCTTGGAAGCCGTATTGGTGAAGCGAGGGTCCACCACGATCAACTTGGCCCCACGCTCCCTGGCCCAGATGATCCGCGGGGCGTAGTTGACCGGGGAGGTGTAGACAGGGTTGTATCCGAAGAGCAGGATGCAGTTCGCGCGCTCGTAATCGGGTTCCGGGAAGCCCCCAAAGGTCGCGGCGTGGGCCACAGCGCGGGGGGTAAAACAAAGATGGGCATGGGTGAAGATGTTGGGGGAACCCCAACTGTTCATGAAGCGGATCACGTAGTTGTAGTTGGTGACCCAGCCAGGAGCCTGCCCCCGGTAATACCCCACGTACTCTGGTCCAAACTCCTCACGAATGGCCAGCAACTTTTCCGCGATCTCGTCCAAGGCCTGGTCCCAAGAGATCTGTTCCCAGCGTCCCGAGCCGCGCTCCCCCACCCTCCGCAGCGGGGCCTTCAGCCGTTGAGGGTCAGTCACCAACTGCTGGGAGGCGATCCCCTTGGCACACAGGCGTCCCTGGTTGACTGGGTGTTCCCGCATCCCCTCTATCTTGAGGATGCGCCCGTCCTCCACGGTCACGTCCAGGCCGCAGTAAAAGTAGCACATCTGGCACAGGGTCTTGACGATCTGGCTCATGGACCTCTGCTCCCTGGTCTACGCATTGAGGAAGGTTAAACTTGCCTCAGAATAGAGGCCAGTGTGTTGCGGATATGGGTCCTCATCGCCTCGCGGGCGGCGGCTTCATCACGGGCGGCGAGGGCCTCGCAGATAGCAAGGGCCTCCTGTGTCCCCTCCTCGGTCCACCCTGCGAGGTGGGGGTCAAAGAGAAGCACGCGCCGCATGAGCATCAGCAACTTATCAATGAAGTCGGCCAAGATACGGTTTCCGCTGGCCCTGGCGATGATGGTGTGGAACTCGTGGTTGAGGCTCGGGAGGTCTCCTTCACGGGCCTCGGCCAGTTCCCTGAGGTAGGCAATCTCCGCATCCGAGATGCGGTGGACGGCAAGCCCTGCCGCCTCTACCTCCAAGATCTCGCGCACCCGGAAGGCATCCAGCACTTCGTAGAGCGTGATAGTGCGCACCAGATGGCCACGTTGAGGGAGGGTGGTGATGAGGCCATCGCTAGCCAGGAGGCTGAGGGCTTCCCGCACGGGGGTGCGGCTGACGCCGAAACGCCTGGCCAACTTGGATTCCGAGAGCAGGGATCCAGGCTCAATGGTGCCGCGCAGGATCTCGCTTTTGAGGCGGGCGTAGATTTCGTGGGCAATCCTGACCTGGCCCTCCCGGAGGCCAAGAGAGGAAGGAGGGTGGGACTGCGGTTGGTCCATCGCGTCCCTCATCCTTTCTGGGATACCATTGGGATGAAACTTGTATCCCAGTTGGATTATAGCCGATGGTCAGGGAAATGTCAAATCGGCCGCCGCAGGGCCAGCCGCCCCACTATACGGCCCTACAGGACCGGAGAGCACCTGACCCTTGGCACGCGCTGCACGGCCAACGAGGCCACGAGAGGACCATCAAAACAGCGCCATCTGCGCGTCCGACCGCTCCACGATGGGGTCCAGGCCGAAACTCTGCTCCAGGCGGGCCCGGCTCACCGCCTCGGGCTCCGCCGCCAACTGCCGCAGGTGGCGGTACTTGATGAAATACCAGTTCCCCTGCTCCAGGAGGGAGGAGAGCCACGGGGCCCGCGCCTTCCGGTAGGCAAGCAGGCTGGCCCGGCCCCCGGGGATCACCAGGCAGCGCCGCACCCCCGCCGGCCCGGCAGCGCTCCCCACCGCCACAGGGGCCACGGAAGAAGTCCACGAGAGG
>DAOTYM010000433.1:0-4216 GCA_034434775.1 Anaerolineae bacterium
CAGCCCCAAAGCCGGCCCGAGGCCCCAGAGGTGGCTAGCCACCCCCGGCGCTTCGGACCTCTCGTGCCAGACCCTCCTCCAAGCCGCCCGTGCAGGCACGTCCGTCGGCCTCCCTTCCGCAGGGGCCTCTCAGCCCTCGCCCAGAAGCCTGCGGTACACTTCCAGCGTCTTGCGGGCCACCGCCGAGGCGTGGAAGCGCTCCCGCGCCTGGGCCCGGCCCCGCTCCCCCATCCAGCGGCGCAACTCCGCGTCGTCCAAAAGGCGTCGGAAGGCCATGGCCATCCGCTCCGGGTCCCGGAAGGGGACCACAAAGCCCGTCACCCCATCCTGGACCAGCCAGGGCACGCCCCCGGCAGGGGTAGCCACGACCGGCCTCCCCGCCGCAAGGGCCTGCTTCACCGTCATGGGGGCCGTCTCCTGCAGGGAAGAGAGGGCCACCAGGCTGCACCGCTGGTACTCCTCCAGCACCTCGTCCTCCGAAAGTTGCCCCAGGAAGTGCACCGCCCCTTCCAGGCCGTGCTGCCGCACGAACTCCAGGCACTGCGCAGCGTAAGCAGGCTCCGAGGCCATCTCTCCAGCGATGCGCAGTTGGGCGGCCGGCCGGTCCCTCAGGAGCAAGGCAAAGGCCTGGAGCAGGGTCAGGATGTCCTTGCGGGGGATGAGGCGCGCCGCGCAGAGGATGCGGTCCGGTTCCCCCTCTCCCTGGAGGGCGAAGAAGCGGTCCGCGATGGGGTTCTCAATGAGGTGGAAGCGGGCCCGGGTCATGCCGCGGTACTCCCGCTCCACGTAGGGGCTGATGGCAATGACCTCCCTGAACCGCCGCCAACAGAA
Source organism: Anaerolineae bacterium (assembly GCA_034434775.1). Lineage (GTDB taxonomy): Bacteria > Chloroflexota > Anaerolineae > DTPP01 > DTPP01 > DAOTYM01. The sequence goes on from DAOTYM010000433.1 coordinate 832, forward strand.
CCGCTCGTACAAGACCTCCAGGGCGTAGACCGCCTTGGCCCGCAGGCCGGGGACCACCGCTGCCTCCCGAAACATGACCCCGTGCCACGTCACCACGTAGGGCCGGCCCGACGCCATGGCTGCCATCGCGTAGGCCGCCGACGGGGCCTGCGCATGCACCAAGTCCGGCCCTACCTCCTCCACCAGGCGGCGGATGCGGGTCACGTCCCGCTGGTAGAGGGTGAGCCGCTTGAAGCGCGACCAGGTAAAGGGATGGACCCACACCCCGTCCACCTGGCGCGTCTCGGTCCCCTCCCCGGGCGAGAAGCCCGTCACCACGTGGACCTCCACATCGGGGGCCTCCCGCCGCAGCCCTTCCACCAGGTAGCAGATGACCGAGTGCAGGCCGCCCTCTATGCGGTTGGGGTCGGCCGGGTAGGTCCCCAGGATGGCGACCTTCATGGCCCCCTCCCCTCCCGGCTGCGGCGCACTGCTCCCACCTCCCCCTGCCACAGGTACATTCCCAACACCCCGCCCACGATGAGGTAGAAGAGCATGTTGGTGAACTTGGAGGCCTCAATCTCCAACGTGGCGATGGGCGCCAGGTAGCCCACCACAGCCGCCAGGAACGCGGCCAGCATCGGCCGGTCCACAGACGCGTCCCGCCGCCCGCGCCAGTACAGGGTCCACCCATCCCACAGGATGCTCAGGAACATGAGCAGGTACGGGATGAGGGCCAGAAGGCCCCCCGAGACAGCGATGTACAGGTACGAGTTGTGGGGCGAAGGGGGCACCCACCGCTCCGGCTGCCAGCCGAACTCCTTGGCGGCGATGGTGCCGAAGTTGGCAAACCCCACCCCCACCAGAGGGTAGCGCATGAAGACCCGCCAGGCCAGGTTCATCCCCTCGGCGCGGTAGTCAATGGACTTGGTGAAGGTCAGGCGCTCGGTGTACACGTAACTGCTGGTGACCTCCGCCCAGTTGAGGGCGAGGAGCAGGCCCCCCAGCACCAGGACCGCCAGGAACGGCTTGCGGAAGCGCGGCCAGAGGGCGGCCAAGGTCAAGAGGCTCAGGAGCAGGCCCGCCCAGCCCGCCCGCACAAAGGTCATGTAGACGGCCAGGCCCCACACCCCCGCCAAGAGGACCCCCACCGCCTTCTTCCAGAGCGACACGGTCTGCAGGACCCGCACCAGGAAGAGAGGCAGGGCCATGGAGAGGATGATGTCAATGAACACCGGGTTGCCCAGCAGGCTCGCCACGCGGCGGATGTGCTCCGTGTAGCGCGTGGACCGCCCCATGGGCTGGAAGAGGACCTCCCCGGTGATCTGCTCCCGGATCGTCAGCACGGCCAGGTAGGTGGCGATGACCGCCAGGGCCCCGATCACCAGGTCCAGGTCCCGGCGGGTGCGCACCAGGTTCTTGGCCACGAAGTAGACGAGGATGGGCGTGTAGACCGCGTCAAAGAGGGCCTGGTAGGCCTGCACCGGCCCCAGGTACGAGATGCTCCCCGCAACGGCATAGGCGAGGCAGAAGACCAGGATCACGGCGTCGGTGCGGGTGAAGGGGGCCAGCCTCTGACGGCCCAGCACAGCCCGGCCCAGGACCAGGGCGACGAGGCTGGCGATGGCCAGGCGGTCCAGGCTCAGGTCCGGCACCCCGGCCCCCAGGTGGATGTCCAGGCCGAAGAAGGGCGCGTAGGGGGAGATGATCTGCCACCCCAGGAGCGCGGCGAGGGGAAACAGGTACAGGAGCACGAGGAGGGTCCCCAGGGCTGTGCCAGCCGCAACCCACGACCACCTCTCGGAAAAGACGGCGCGGGCCACCACCCATCCCACGGCCGCGTAGAGGGCAGCGAGGAGCGCGGCCTTCCCCAGGTGGAAGGCCCGCACCAGCCACCGTTCGCCGCGGCTCAGGCCCTCGGATGCGGTCGTCTTCTCCATCCGTGACTCTCCCCACGGTGCAGTTCCACGTAGGGGCAATTCATGAATTGCCCCTACCTACACAGCCCCACACCTGGGTAGGGGCGATTCACCAACCGCTTCGTCCCCAACCCCAGCCGTGCACGGGGAGGGGGCTGGGGGAGGGGTTCCTGGCCCCTTCACCAAAAACCACCGTGGCGCAGCACTAGCCCACACCCGGTAGGGGCCATTCGTGAATTGCCCCTGCCTACGCAAGCCCACACCTGGTAGGGGCAATTCATGAATTGCCCCTACCTAGGACCTGCTCGTAGATGCGCTGGATGGCCGCCACGTGCCGCTCCACGGTGAAGCGCTCAAGCACCGTCTGGCGGCCAGCCTCCGCCCAGCGCAGGGCCGCCGGGTCCTCCAGGACCCGGGCCATGGCCCACGCCAGGGCGTCCACGTCCCCAGGCGGGGTCAGCAGCCCGTTGACCCCGTCCTGGATGATCTCCGGCACGGCCCCAGCCGCGCTGCCGATGACCGGCCTCCCCGCCGCCATCCCCTCAATGATCACCCGGCCGAAGGGCTCGGGTTCTGTGGAGCAGTGCACCACGGCGTCCATGCCCGTCATCAGCCGCAGAGCGTCGGGGCGGTAGCCAGCGAAGGCCACCACATCCCCCAGGCCCAGGACATCGGCCAGCGCCCGCAGTTCGCCAGGGTACCCCGGGCTATTGGTCTCCGCCTCCCCCACGATGAGGCCGCAAGCCTCCGGATGCCGCCCCCTGAGGCGCGCCAGCGCCTCCAGGAAGACCCGGTGCCCCTTCCATGGTTCCAGACGGCCCACCATGCCGAAGACCCTGGCTCCCGGCGGAAAGCCGAACTCCCGGCGCAGGGCCTCAGGGCTCACGGGCGGCTGGAAGGCCCGCAGGTCCACCGCGTTGTAGACCACCTCCCCCGCCAGGGGGACCCCCGCCGCCTCCTGCGAGCGCCGCACCGCCTCGGAGATGAAGATGAAGTAGTCCACCCAGCGGACGAGCCAGCGGTCCACCGCCTCCAGGGGGTTCAGCCCCCGGATGTGGCAGAGGCACGGCCGGCCGGTCCAGCGCGCCGCCAGGATGCCGGCCCGGTTCAGCGAGACGATGTTGTTCAGGTGGACGAGGTCGGCTCCCGTGGCCCGCACGGCGCGGGCGATGCGCCACGCCTCCGGCAGCACGCGTGCCACCAGGCGCAGGGCCATCCCCCCTGCCCGCCAGACCTGCAGGAGGGGCCTCCGCCCTTGCACCCACTGCCCCACGCGGCCGGTCCGCAGGCGCTGCACCGGGGGCGCGAACTCCGGCGTCCCCTGGCGATGCCCCTGGATCTGGATGACCTCCACTCCCAGGCGCTCAAAGAGCGTGACACCGGGATTGTGGACGGAGAGCGCCACCACCGGGGCGAAGCGGTCCCGGTCCAGCCCACCGAGGAGGTGCAGGAGGCTCATCACCGAGCCGCCGGGGCTGGGCGCCAGG
>DAOTYM010000434.1:0-6230 GCA_034434775.1 Anaerolineae bacterium
GGACCTGACCAACTCCTCTATGGTCATCGCTGGGATGATCACCATCGGCCTCATCGGCGCGCTGATCGCCACGGTCCTGCGCCGCATGGAAGGCGTGATTGCACCTTGGCTGAGGGCAGCGGCAGAATGAGCGCGAAGATCGTCTGCGAAAACGTTAGCAAGACCTTCCCCATGCGTGGGGGAGGCGAACTGCAGGTCCTTCGGAACATCAGTTTCGCCGTCCAGGAGAACGAGTTCCTGGTCCTCTTGGGCCCGGGGCGCTGCGGCAAGACCACCCTCCTGAACATCATCGCCGGCCTGGAAGACCCCACGGAGGGCCGGGTCCTGCTGGACGGCCAGGAAGTGACCGGCCCGCATCCCGACCGGGGCATGGTCTTCCAGAACATCGCCCTGTTCCCGTGGAAGACGGTCCTGGGGAACGTGGAGATGGGCCCCAGGCTGCGGGGCGAGGATAAGGAAGAGCGCCGCAAGCGGGCCCTCTACTACATCAAACTGGTGGGGCTGGAGGGGTTTGAGAACCATTTCCCCCACCAGTTGTCCGGCGGGATGAAGCAGCGGGTGGGCATTGCCCGGGCCTACTGCAACAACCCCGAAGTGCTTCTCATGGACGAGCCCTTCGGCCACCTGGACGCGCAGACGCGGTACCTCATGGAGCAGGAGGTGCTGCGCATCTGGCAGGAGGCCCGGCGGACGGTCATCTTCGTCACCAACAACATTGAGGAAGCGGTCTACCTGGCCGACCGCATCATCGTGTTGAGCGCCTGTCCCGCCACCATCAAGGCGGAATACCCCATCACCATCCCCCGGCCGCGGAACTACACCGACTCCGTCTTCCTGAAGATGCGGCAGGAGATCTCGGAGAAGATGGACCTGGCGCTCTGAAAAGGTCTGGAGGCAGGTGCATGGCATCTAACCGGAAAGTCAAGGTCACGGTGCGCAACCTCACCAAGAGGTTTGACGACCTCCTGGTGCTGACCAATGTTTCTTTTGACGTGTACGATGGCGAGTTCCTGTGCATCGTGGGGCCCACTGGCTGCGGCAAGACCACCTTCCTGAACTGCCTGACGCGCCTCATCCCCCTCACGGAAGGGGAGATCCTCATTGACGGCGAGCCGGCCGACCCCAAGAAGCACAACATCGCCTTCGTCTTCCAGGAGCCCTCGTCCATGCCGTGGCTCACCGTGGAGGACAACATCCGCTTCGGCCTGGAGATCAAGAAGGTGCCCGAGAAGGAGATCCAGGAGCGGGTGAACCAGGTCATGGCGCTGGTGGGCCTGACGGAGTTCCGCCGCTACTACCCCCGGCAACTGTCGGCCAGCATGCTCCAGCGGGTGGTCATCGCCCGCTCCTTCGCCGCCAAGCCAGACCTGCTCCTCATGGACGAGCCCTACGGCCAACTGGACATCAAACTGCGCTACTACCTGGAGGACGAGGTCATCCGCATCTGGCAGGAGATGAAGACCACCGTCATCTTCGTCACCCACAACATTGAAGAGGCCGTCTACCTGGCCGAGCGGATCCTGGTCCTCACCAACAAGCCCACCACCATCAAGGAAGAGGTGCGCGTGGACCTGCCGCGGCCTCGCGACTTCACGGACCCGGAGTTCGTGCGCATCCGCGAGCACGTGACGGACCTCATCAAGTGGTGGTAAAGGAGGCTCTATGAAGCCGTTCTCGTTCCAGTTGCCCACGAGGGTGGAGTTCGGCCCTGGCTGCGCCCGGCGCGTGGGGGAAGAAGCGCGGGGGGCCGGTGTGACGAAGGCCCTCCTCGTCACCGACAGGGGCATCGTCCAGGCGGGCCTGGCAGCGGAGGTGCAGGAGGCCCTCCGCAGCGCGGGGGTGGGGGTGGCCCTCTACGACGGGGTGCAGACGAACCCCACCCTGGCGGTGGTGGAGGAAGCCTTCGCCCTCTACCGCGCTGAGGGGTGCGATGGCTTGGTGGCCGTGGGCGGCGGCAGTTCCATAGACACCGCCAAACTGGTGGGGGTGCTGGCCACCAACCCGCCCCCCTTGACCCAGTACGAGGGGGCCAACAAGATCGTCCACCCCATCCCGCCCCTTGTGGCCATCCCCACGGCCGCCGGCACGGGGGCAGAGGTGACCTTCAGCGCCCTCTTCAACGACCCGGAGCGGAACTACAAGGCCTCCGTGCGAAGCCCCAAGCAGGCGGCGCGGGTTGCCCTGCTGGACCCTCACATGCTCTCCACCATCCCCCCGCACGTGGCCGCCGCGACGGGCTTGGACACGCTCACCCACGCCCTGGAGGGGTATGTATCCACCGGGGCAAGCCCCATGAGCGACCTCCTGGGCCTGGAGGCCATCCGGCTCACGGCCCAGTGGCTGCCCCAGTTCGTGGCCAACCCCCGGAACACCGAGGCGGCTTCCCACATGCAGGTGGCCTGCGTCTACGCGGCCGTCTGCTGTTCCAACGCCCGCTTGGGGAACGTCCACGCCATGGCCCACCCCTTGGGGGGCCACTTCAACCTGCACCACGGCGTGGCCTGCGCCATCCTCCTGCCCCACGTGATGGACTTCAACCTGATCGGGGCGCCGGAGAAGTTCGCGGCCGTGGCCCAGGCCATGGGCAGGGACGTGCGGGGGCTCTCCTTGTGGGAGGCGGCAGGCGAGGCTCCCAAGGCGGTGCGGGACCTCATGCGGGTCCTGGGGATGCCCATGACCCTCCGCGAGGTGGGGGTCACGGCCGACCGCATCCCCGCCATGGCCCGCGATGCGGTGGCAAGCGGCATCCACACCACCAACCCGCGGGCCACGGACCTGGACACGCTGGTGAACCTCTACAAAGCAGCCATGTAGCGTTCGCTGGACAGAGAGCCCAAAGGAACTCATCCTCCCATCTTCACAGGACCAAGGAAGGACACCATGCAAGCGGTACGGATCTACGGCAAACTGGACATGCGGCTGGATGAGGTGCCCGACCCGCCCGATCCCGGCCCGGGGGAGGTGCTCCTTCGGCCTACAGCGGTGGGCGTCTGCGGGTCCGATACCCACCGCTACCTGGAAGGGGGCATCGGCAAGCGGGTCATCACCCCGGATAAACCCCTCGTCCCCGGGCACGAATTCGCGGCTGTGGTGGAGAAGGTGGGCCCTGGGGTGACCTTCGTGCGCCCCGGGGACCGCGTGGCTGTGGAGCCAGCCCGCTCCTGCGGCCACTGCGAGCTCTGCCTCCTGGGGAAGCGGCACCTGTGCCTGAACCTGGCCATGTGCGGCTCCAACGCCGACGGCGCCCTGCGGGAGCGGATCCTCTACCCGGCGGACGAGGAGTTCCTCATCCCCCTGCCGGACTCGGTGAGCGACGAGGAAGGCGCGCTCCTGGAGCCCCTGGGCGTGGCCATGCACTCCCTGGAACTGCACCGGCTGCGCCTGGCGGACACCGTGGCCGTGCTGGGGGCCGGGACCATCGGCCTCCTCATCACCCAGTTGGCGAAACTGGCTGGGGCCAGCCAGATCATCGTCTCCGACCCGCTGGAGTACCGGCTGGAGGCGGCCAAGGAGATGGGGGCCACGGACGTCCTCAACCCCCGCAAGGTGGACGCGGTGAAGGCCGTCCAGGACCTGACCCGCGGCCGCGGGGTGGACGTGGTCTACGAGGCCTCGGGCTCCACAGAGGCCCTGAAGCAGGGGGTGGAGATGGCCCGCCCCGGCGGGACCTACATCCTCGTGGGGCTGCCCGTGCCGGATATGGTGGAACTCCCCTTCACCGCCGCGTGGCAGAGGGAACTCACCGTCATCTTCCAGAAGCGGATGAACGACATCTACCCCCGCGCCCTCAAGATGCTCACCCGGGGCATGGTGCGGCTTCTGCCCCTGGTCACACACCGGTTCTCCCTGGACCAGGCCGTCCAGGCCTTTGAGACGGCTGGCCGCTACCGGGATGGCGTGCTCAAGGCCGTCATCCGGGTCAACCCATAGAACAACCCAGAACACAGAGAGGCCCTCATGGAAGGATTCGGAAACTCCACCCAAGCAGAACCCCTCCTGGACCTGAAGAGCCGCAAGTTCCAGGTCCTCATTGACGAGAAGCGGTTGCCCGGCGCCTGCCTGAGCATGGCGGTCTACTACTACCCCCCGGACTCCCGGGGGCCGGTGCACCACCACGACGTGGAGACAGAGGTCTACTACTGCCTCCGCGGGTCCGGCCACATCCGCATCAACGACAAGGTCTTTGACCTCAAGCCGGGCCACGTGGTCTACATCCCTCCAGGCTCGGAACACCAGACCTGGAGCGATCCGGAGAGCGAGATGGACTTCCTGGCCATCTTCGTCCCTCCGATGAAGTTCTAAGTCCGCTCGCCGCCTGTGGTGAGGAGAGGGGGTTGGACCGGAGGAACGGGGAACCCCCTCTCTCCTTTTTGACATCTTGGCCGCTCTCGCTATAATCCGCCTGAGGGCGCGCGGCCCCGAGCCCGTGCTCCGACGCACCCCTCTGGTTGCAAGGAGGAACTCACCATGGCTCACCAGGAAGGCACTGCCCCACTCTCCCGCTCGTTCACCGGCCGCGTCCTGCGGGTGGACTTGACCCAGGGCCGCATAGACGTGGAGACCCTGGACGACGCCTTCTACCGCCGCTACCTGGGCGGCTGGGGGACCATCGCCCACTGCCTCCTGCGGGAGGTGCACCCCGGGGCGGACCCGCTGGGGCCGGCCAACCGCCTGGTCTTCGCCACAGGGGTCGTCACCGGCCTGCCCCTTTCCGGCGCGGCGCGGCACGCCGTTGGCGCCAAGTCGCCCCTCACCGGCGGCTTCGGCGCGGCGGAGGTGGGCGGCTTCTGGGGCACGGAACTGAAGCGGGCCGGCGTGGACGCCATCGTGGTGGAGGGCCGGGCTCCGAGGCCCGTCTACCTCTGGGTGCACGACGGCCAGGCGGACCTGCGCGACGCTGCCCACCTCTGGGGGCTGGAGACCAAGGAGTGCGAAGCCCGCCTGCGGGAGGAGTTGGGGGATGCCCGCATCCGCGTGGCCTGCATCGGGCCGGGGGGCGAGAACCTGGTCCGCTACGCCTGCATCATGAACGACCTCAAGGATGCGGCCGGCCGCACGGGCCTGGGCGCGGTGATGGGCTCCAAGAACCTTAAGGCCATCGCCGTGCGGGGCACCGGCCGGATCACGCCGGCCGACCCCGAAACCATCCAGAGGCTGGCCAAGTGGTTCGCCAGCAAGGTGGAGGAACTGGCCTACGGCTGGCACACCCTGGGGACCGGGGCGGCCATGCCCACCTTTGAACTGACCGGCAACCTGCCGGTGCGCAACTTCCGCGATGGCGGCTTCCCGGTGGAGAAGATCAGCCCGGAGACCATCCGGGATACCATCCGCATCGGCATGGACGGGTGCTTCGCCTGCGCCATCCGCTGCAAGAAGGTGGTGAAGGTGGACGAGCCTTACCCCGTGGACCCGGCCTACGGCGGCCCCGAGTACGAGACCCTGGCCGCGCTGGGCTCCGCCTGCGGGGTGGACGACCTCATCGCCATCGCCAAGGCCAACGAGCGCTGCAACGCCTACACCGTGGACACCATCAGCGCAGGGATGGCCATCGCTTTCGCCATGGAGTGCTACGAGCGGGGGCTCCTCTCGCCGGAGGAGGTGGGGGGGCTGGACCTGCGCTTCGGGAACGCCGAGGCCATGCTCGCCCTGGTGGAGCAGATCGCCCGCCGGCAAGGGCTGGGGGACTTCCTGGCGGAGGGTGTGCGCCGCATGGCCGAGCGGATCGGCCGGGGGAGCGAGGCCTTCGCCATGCACGTCAAGGGGCAGGAGTACCCCATGCACGAACCCCGCCTCAAGCGGGCCCTGGCGCTGGGCTACGCCATCTCCCCCACCGGGGCAGACCACAACCACAGCCTGCACGACACGGCGCTGGAGAAGGAGGGGCTGGCCCTCCAGAACCTGCGGGAACTGGGGGTCCTGGAGCCCATGCCCCTGGACGACCTGGGGCCGGCCAAGGTGCGGGCAACGTGGGTCTACATCGTGGACCAGATCGCCCAGAACTCGGCGGTCCTGTGCGACTTTGTCCCGTGGAGTTTCAGCCAGCGGGCTGAGATCGTGCGGGCGGCGACGGGGTGGAACTTCACCCTCTTTGAGTGGATGAAGGCGGGGGAGCGCGTGCTGAACCTGGCCCGCCTCTTCAACGCCCGGGAGGGGTTCACCGCGGCCGACGACTGGCTCCCGCTCCGCTCCTTCCAGCCGGCCACCTCGGGCCCCCTGGCCCACACCGCCGT
>DAOTYM010000435.1:0-5533 GCA_034434775.1 Anaerolineae bacterium
ACAACCCCCGCCCAGAGGGCTGCATCCCGAGGGCGCTTCTGGAAGAGCCCGGGCCAGCCCAGCAAGGCGAACACCAGGACCGGCACGTAGAGGAAGAGCCCCCGCCCAGGGCTCACCAGGAGGCCCACGATGCCCTGGATCCAATCGCCGCTGAAGCGCTCCTGCGGCAGGTAGCCGCTCACCCACGGGCTCCCGAAGCGGGCCGCATTGTACGCAAGGAGCAAGGCGACGGCCGCGGCCACCGGCGCCGCCAGGGCCAGCATCCCCCGCCCCTCTTCCCGCACAGTTCCTCCAAGGAGGCGCCGCAGGCCAGCCCGCCACGCGGCCGTGGGGGCCGGCCACCACAGGCTCAGGGCCACCAGGGGAAAGAGCACCGCGTTGACCATGCGCGTGCAGATGGCCACGCCCAATCCCACCCCTGCCAGGAAGGCCTCCCGCGCCCGGCCTGTCTCCCGGTAGGCGGAGGTGAAGGACGCGGCCATCACGAGGCCCAGTCCGGTCAGGGGCTCGGAGAAGAAGGTCTTGCTGTAGGGCCAGGCCAGGGTCGCCACGCCAAACAGGGATGCCACCCCCAGGGCCACCCGCGGCCCGTACCCAGCGCGCTCCAGCCACGCCGCCAGGAAGGCCGCCGTCCCCGCGGTGACCAGCATGTTCAGGAGGAGCGCAACAGTGGCCATCCCGAGGCCCGGCACCCCACGCCCCAGCCAGACCAGGGGCAGCGCCGCCAGGGACGTGCCAGGGCCCTTCCGGCAGTACAGGAGCCCATCGGGGCCGTAGGTCCCCTGCTGGAGGCCCATCCACTCCAACTGGGAGATGTCCCAGTGCCCCCGGCGGACCAGGTTCTCAGCCACCGCGAACATGGCCAGGCCGTCGCTGGAGTGAAAGAGGGGATTGTACCCCAGGAGGTACAGGGCGAAGAGGAAGAGGAAAAGCCAGGCGCGGCCTCGCCCTCCGGCCCACCTTCTCATGGCCACCTCACCGTGCCCAGGAGGACCCGGTCCCCGGCAACCCGGCCCTCCCCATCCAGGCCGGAGACGCGCTCCCCCGCCGCCGGGGCGTACAGGTCGGCCTCCAGTGTACACGTGCCAGGTGCAAGCGATGCCGGCACGGCGATCGGGCGCGCTCCAGACCCCACCTGCGCCGGCCCTTCGGGCGGTACCAGGGCCTGAGGGACGAGGTAGCGGCGCAGGGTGCAGGCCCCGACCTGCACCTCTTGCGCCTGGTCCATGTCTTTCTCCAGAGCCGCCTCGGCCTCCTGGGCCACCGGCAGGGCCTCGTCACCCTCGCCCAAGACGAGCCAGACCTCCTCCCGCCCCTCGCTCCAGCGGCGCACCTGATCCTCCACATGGCGGGCCAGACCCTCGCCCCCCGCGTAGTCGTCCACCACGCGCATGGAGACCTGACGCCACAGGTAGGGGTAGAAGAGGTCCAGGGTATCCTGACGCACGAAGAGGACGATGTCGCCTGCCCCCGCCTCCTCTCCCAGGTAGGCGACGGCCTCCCGACAGGGGTTGCGAGCCAGGCTCTCGCGGAAGTAGGCCCGTACAAGCCCCGGAGCGAGGCCCACGGCCGTCCCCAGGGTGAGGACCACGGCCCCCACGGCCGCCCAGCGCCGCCAAGCCCCCACACGCGCCGCCCATGGCGGCAGGAGCACCAAAGCCAACTCGCCCCCGAGGAGCAGGAAGACCAACGTCCGGAGGAGCACCACCGCCACCAGGAGGTGGTGTTCTTTCGGGAAGATGATGAAGTAGATGTTGGCCTCCACCGTGTTGAAGAGGGCCAGGAGCACCGCGTAGGCTGCGCCCCGCAGGTTCGGGAGCAGGAGGGCGATGAAGGGCAGGACCCACACGGCAAACTGGGGGCTGTAGCCCTTGGAATACAGGAGGAGCCCCACGGTGCAGAGGCCGGCGAAGGCCACCTGGGTCCGCGGCTCCTCCCACGAGAGGCGGCGGGTGTAGAAGAACAGGAACCCCACGGCGAACACAGCCGTCACCAGGAGCCAGGGGACGCGGGTTGGCATGGGCGGCCCACCGATGTCGGCCAGGTTCCGGATGTCGGCGTGGACCATGCCATAGGAGAACTGCCCGTCCCACAGCGCCCAGAGGCTCTCCCACGGCTCGCGGTGGGCCTGGGTCAGGAAGGGCCCCAGGAGGAGGCGCGGCGCCGTGGCGAGGAAAGGCAGCACCCCCACCAGGACCACGCCGAGCATCGCCCCCAGGTACGCGGCCATGGCGCGCACCTGCCTCCGCTCCCACAGGGCCCGCAAGGCCAGGGGCACGAGGAGGACGGGGATCAGTTTGCTGAGGAACCCCAGCGCCGTCGCCACGCCGCTCGCCACGTACCGGCCGCGTACCAGGGCGTACAAAGCCAGCAGGAAGAAGAAGAGCGGCATGGCCTCAAACCACCCGGTCAGGGTGTAGACGGGCACGAAAAGGCCAGCATAGAACCACGCCACGCGGAGGGCCTGGCGACCGTCGCCCAGACGGAGGGCCAGGAGGTACAGGAGGACCAGGTTGCCCGTCTCAAAGAGGAGCAACACGCTTCCCAGAAGCGTGTAGAACCAGACCCCCGTCCCGTTCCACACCGGCACCAGGGCGGAGAGGCGGTACAGGCCGACCATCAGGAAGGGGAAGAGGGGCGGGTACGCCGCCCATAGGTTCACAAAGGGGTAGAGGTCGCGGTGGCTCAATTGCGCGAAGGCTCGGTAGAAGTAGTAGTCGGAGAAGTCCAGGATGTACCCCCCGGGGCGGTAGGTCAGGAGGACCAACCAGCGGAACGAGGCGAACAGGCAGGCCAGGATGACGAAGTCACGGTGCTCCCGCACCCAGGCGGTCAGACGGCCCATCTCTTTCCCTCAGCCCCCGCGCTTGGGCGGCACGGCCAGCAGGTAGCGGTGGTGCGCCCAGAGGGCCTTCACCTGCCAGGGGAGGCGCGCTCGGTCCAGGAAGGCGTAGCGCATCACCCGCTCCCGCAGGTCCGGCTCCTCCCCCAGGTAGTAGGCCATGGTGCTCCAGGTCCAAGAGGCCCCCGAGAACCGCTGCTCCAGGCGCTGGGACCGGATGCCCAGGCGGCGGAGGAGTTCGGCCGCGGGCATGACCGTATCGGGCCACGGCGGGACGTCCAGCACGCCCTGCTCCACGACGCGGAAGCCACCCGCCTCCACCACCCGGCGGATGCAGCGCATGTCGGCCCACTCCTCCCGCACCGCTTGGAAGAATGCCCGGCCCACCACGTGCTTGCGCAGCCAGTACCCCACCTGCCAGCGGTTGGGCATGGCCAGGAAGAGGACCCCACGGCAGAGGCGCATGAGTTCCCGGATGAGGGCTGGAGGGTCCGCAAGGTACCACAAGCCCGCCCACTGCCAGCAGAGGTCAAACTGCCGGTCCCCGAAGGGCAGGTGAGCCCAATCCCTGTGGAGAAGCACCTCGGCTGGAAGGCCCAACTCGGCCCAGAGGCGCCGGACCCCCTCCACGCGCTCCGGTTCGTCGTCCACCAGCGTGACACGACAGCCCAATTGGGCCAGCCGGACGCTGTTGATCCCCGAAACCCCCGCCATGCCGTACAGGGGGGCTTCCAGCACCTCCTGGATGCCGAACCGCTTCTGGAGACCCTCCAGGAAGTCGTTGAGGACGAAGCGCTCGTAGACAAGGCCGAGCCCCTCGTTGTAGTCGGTGAGGTAGTGCCTCCACGTCGGTTGGGACACGGGCAAGCCCCCTGAGGTGTTCCTCTCGGTCCAGCAGGGGGATTATACCACCCTTTTCCTTCAGGACAAGTAGGGGTATAACTCCCCGCTTCGCCCCTCCGTTGACAACTCTCGGTCCCTGTGGTAACATCCCGCTCGGTCGGCGGGCGATGCCCCCGAGTCCACACGCTGAGGAGGGCCACCATGGCACCCAACCGAAACGACCCTTGCCCCTGTGGAAGCGGCAAGAAGTACAAACACTGCTGCATGCCCAAGGACCAGGCTTCCCACCTGGAGAAATTGCTCTGGGAGCGGGCCTACCGCAGCCTGCGCACGGAACTGGTGGAATTCGCCCAGGAGGAGCCCTTCACCGAGGCCGTGGCGGAGGCCCTCAAACTCTTCTGGGGCGACTACTACCACCCCGAAGCCCTAGAGCGGATGAACGAGGACGAGGCCCTCCTTTTCTTTGACTGGTTCGCCTTTGACTACCGGTGGGGGGAAGAGGGGCAAAGGCTCATTGAGCGCTTCGCCGCCAGCGAGCCGGAGTACCTGGACGAGCGGGAGCGGGCTCTCCTCCAGGCCTGGCTGGCCGCGCCCCCGGGAGGCGCGTACCGCGTGGAGGCGGTGACGGAGGACGGCACCCTCCACCTCCAGGACCTGTTTGCTGACCGCCTGCCCGAGGGCATGCCGGCGCGCCACGAGGTCCTGGCCCCTACTGCGGCCAAGGTGGTGGAGGTGGGGGAGATCCTCCTGGGGCGGCCTGTGCCCGTGGGGTCCACAACGCGCCTCTCTGGCTCCACCGTGCGCCTGCCTGGGGAGGTGGAGGGCACGCTCCGGCAGTTCATAGAGGAAGCGGAGGCCGCGTACAGGGAGGAACACACTGGGGCCTCCTGGCTGGAGTTCCTGCGGGACCGCGCTTACCTCTTCGTGCACTTCGCCATGCGCCACGCCGAGGCGGAGGGCCGGCCGCCGGTCAGTTTCGCGGCGAAGGAAGCGCTGGAGGCGCCACGGGACCGCCGGCCTCCCCTCCCCGGGCGCAAGGTCCGGCGCATCGGCCGCGCCCGGGGTTAGGGCTGGGTCTCCCCGCGCCCAGCTGAGCGAGCGGCCTGCCGCAGGCGCGCCAATTCCTCTTCCAGTTCCTCCAGTTCTTCCCACATCCCTGGAGGCACGGAATGGGCTGGCAAGCGGGCCTCCAAATCGGCGAGGCGCGCTTCCAGTTCCCGGATGCGCTGGGCCAGGTCTGGTTCGCGTGCCGTGCTCTCCATCGTCCTACCTGCTCGGAGACTCGGCCTAGCCCTCTGGCTCGGCCTTGGTGTACGCGTGGTGCAGGCCCAGGTCCTCCCGCTCCTGCATCGCCCGGGCCATCTCCTCCGTCAGGGCGGCCCCGTGGCGGTACTGGAAGGGCCACATGCTCCGCGGGTCAAAGATGCCCACCCGGTCGCCATCCCGGAGCACGTGCCCCAGGTCCGGCTGGAGGCCGGGCATGGCGCTCAGTTGCCCGTTGATGAAGGTGATGCCACGCTCCTCCGTGGGCAGCCCCAGGCGCGCCAAGAGGTCGGCCATGGTGCTGCCTTCTGGCAGGTCCACCTGCAGGTTGGCGTGGCCGGCCGTGCCGCCGCCATAGCGGGCCAGCGCGCCGTAGAGCCATACGTCCACTGTGATGGTCTTCATGTCATCCTCCGGCAATGGCGGGGAAGAGGCCCACTTCGTCGCCTTCTTGAAGGGGCCAGTCAAAGGGGCGGGAGCGCCCGTTGACGAAGGCCACCTTGACCTCTTCCACGGGCAGGTGGAGGCGCTGGATCAGGTCCAGGATGGTCGCCCCCTGAGGCAGGTCCATATCCAGGAAGGTCC
>DAOTYM010000436.1:0-3097 GCA_034434775.1 Anaerolineae bacterium
CATGACCGAGACCGGCGAGGTGGACATCCAGTTCCGGGTCCAGGACGACCTGGCCCTCCTCCTGGACAAGATGCCCAACGTGGAGCGCATCACCGTCCAGTCCCTCAGCCCCTGGCTGATCTGGATCAACAACAACCATCCTCTCTTCAAGGATGTGCGGACCCGCCAGGCGCTGGCCTACGGCTTTGACAAGGAGATGATCTGCCAGAAGGTGTTCCAGGGTCTGGCCGAGCCGGCCGACGGCCCCATCAGCCCGCAACTGTGGGCCTACAACCCCAACATCCGGAAGTTCCGCCACGACCCAGAGAAGGCCAAGGCCCTCCTGGAGGAAGTGGGCTGGCGGGATGAGAACGGCGACGGCGTGCGCGAGGCCCACGGGGTGGAGGGCGTCCCAGACGGCACGCCCCTCAAGTTTGAGACGGCCAACATCGCCGGCGAGCAGATCCGGGTGCAGCTCCTCTCCCTGGTCCACGCCCAGTGGAAGGAGATCGGCGTCCAGGCGGAGATCAGGCTGGTGGACGTGGCCACCATGTTCGGCAAGATGCACCCCAACAACGAGTTTGAGACCACCTACTCCTACATCGCCCGCTACGTGGACCCGGACATCGGCGACCTCTACCTGGACCGCGTGAAGTTCAACAACCGCAACAACTACGTCGGCTTCAGCGACCCGCGGGTGGACGAACTGATCCTCGCCAGCCAGCAGACGGCCGACCGGGAGAAACGGAAGGAGTACCTCTGGGAGGCCCAGGCCATCATCGCCGAGAAGGTGCCGCAACTGTTCATCGGCTGGCGGGTCAACACCACGGCGGTGAACAAGCGGGTGCACGGCTACAAGCCTGCCCCAGGCTACAATGAGATGTGGAACGCCAGCGAGTGGTGGGTGGAGTAACCCCCTCACTGCTGGCCCAGGGTTCCCAAAAGGCGGGAAGGCTGGGGGGCCAGAACGCCCCCCAGCCACACCCCCACGGTGAGGCGCCATGAGCAGGTACCTGATCCGCAGGCTTCTGCAGGCCATCCCCACTTTGTGGGCCGTCTCCATCGTCATGTTCGCCATCCTCCACCTCGCGCCTGGAGGGCCCATGGCCATCTACGCCATGGCCCCCAACGTGGACCAGGCGGAACTGGAGCGGATTGAAGCGCGCTTGGGCCTCCGGGACCCCCTGCCCATCCAGTACGCCCGCTGGCTCAAGGGGATGCTCACGGGGGACTGGGGCCTTTCCTACAAGTTCGGCCGCAAGGTGACGGAGGTCCTCGGGGAACGCATCTGGCCCAGCGTCCTTCTGGTGGGGACCTCGCTCGTCATCGCCCTGATCTTCTCCATCCCGTTCGGCATTTTCACCGCTTTATACCGCAACCGCTTTGTGCAGTACCTGGCCAACGCCATCGCCATGCTGGGGGTCTCCATCCCCACCTTCTGGTTGGGGATGGTCGTCCTGCTCTTCTTCTCGGTGAGGATCCGCCTCATCCCCACGGGGGGCATGATGACCATCGGCCTGACGGGGTTCAACCTCTGGGACCGCCTGTGGCACCTCTTGCCCCCGGCCTGCGTGCTGGCCACGCTGAACATCGCTGCCTGGAGCCGCTACGTGCGCTCCAGCATGCTGGAGGTCATGGCGCAGGACTACATCCGTACAGCGCGGGCCAAGGGGCTGCGGGAGAGGGTGGTCATCAACCGCCACGCGCTGAAGAACGCCCTGATCCCTCTCATCACGCTGGTGGGCCTGGAAGGGGGCCGCCTCATCGGTGGGGCGATGATCACCGAGGTGGTCTTCGCCTGGCCGGGGATGGGGCGGCTCCTGGCCGAGTCGCTGACCGGGCGCGATTATCCCGTCCTCATGGCGTCGTTCATGCTCATGTCTGTCCTGGTCATCCTGGGGAACCTGATGGCCGACCTGTGTTACGCCTGGGCAGATCCCCGCATCCGGCTGGAGTAGGCCCTGCACAGGCTGGCTGTGGCCATCCACCTCTCCTCACCCCTCACCCCCTCTCCGCAGGCTAAAAGGGAAGGGGGCCAGTGGGCAGGGGGAGGTCGGTGAAGCACTACAGCGTGCTGGATCTCTACACAGGGTTAGGTAGGTCCAGATGCAAGCGACAGATGCCCTCCCTTCGGCAGAGGTCCTCCGGCGGGGCGAGCGGGCCGTGGGCCGGGGCGAGCCCCTCTGGCGCCGCTTTGCCCGCAACCGGCTGGCGCTCGTGGGGCTCGCCGTCCTCCTCCTGATGGTCCTCGGGGCCATCGGGGCCCCCTTGGTGGCCCCTTACGACCCCAACGCCATCAGTTACGACTTCCTCGCGCCCCCTTCCCCGCAGCACCCCTTAGGGACCGACGACGTGGGCCGCGACGAACTGAGCCGCCTGATCTACGCCTCCCGCATCTCCCTCACCGTGGGGGTTGCCGTCTCCATCCTTACGGTGGCTATCGGCACCCTTGTGGGTGCCCTGGCCGGCTACTACGGCGGCCGGGTGGATGCCTGGATCTGCGGGGGCATCAACGTGCTCCTCTCCATCCCGCTCATCCCCCTGGCCATGGTCCTGGGGGCGTTCCTGAAGACCACCCTCCTCTTCGTGGTGCTGATCCTGGGCTTCCTCTCGTGGACCGGTGTGGCGCGCATCGTCCGGGCGGAGTTCCTGTCCCTCAAGGAGCGGGAGTTCGTGCTGGCTGCCCGCCTCCTGGGCGCTTCGGACTGGCGCATCATCACCGGCCACATCCTGCCCAACGTGGTCCCATCCATCATCGTGGCCGCCACCCTCCAGGTGGCCTCGGCCATCCTGGCCGAGTCGGCCCTCTCGTACCTGGGGTACGGCATCCAGCCCCCCACGGCTTCCTGGGGGAACATGCTGCAGAACGCCCAGCGCTTCTTCCGCATCAACCCCATGCTGGCCATCTACCCTGGCGCGCTGATCTCGCTCACGGTCATCAGCATCAACTTCGTGGGGGACGGCCTGCGGGACGCCCTGGACCCCAGACTGCGGCATCTGTGAGGCTCTGCCACAGGAGAAGGCTTTCAGGAGGTTGCAAGGTGCGAGATGCCACGAACACCTCACGGGAGATCGGCGAGCGCCTGCCGGAGATCGCCGTCTTCGGCATCGGCGCGAC
>DAOTYM010000437.1:0-9583 GCA_034434775.1 Anaerolineae bacterium
CCCGCTGGGCGTGTCAAGCGCCTGGCGGGGCTTTTTGTTTTCCGGCGCGCGCGACCAAGCGCTTCGGCAAGTTTCAGTTTTTCACAACACAGAGCATACCACTGCCTGTAGTGGGTGGGGAGCCTTAGAGCCACTATATCTAGTAGTTGCCGAGCCACCCTAGCTCAATCGGCAGAGCAAGCGCTTCGTAAGCGTTAGGTTTGGGGTTCAAGTCCCCAGGGTGGCTCCTCTTCTTGCATTTGTATCTTGCGCGATCATCTGCCGATCTCTGGTACGCTCCTCACTGCAGACACCACTGTGCCTGGCTTGGGTGCGTGTCTGTTCCTCGTCCAAGACACCCTTGCCCTGAACATGAGGCCCGTAACTGGCTAGAACCACGGATAGCCTTCCCTACCTACAGAGGAGCAGGCGGTCTCCACAATGGCCAGAGGATGGTTTTGTATGCGTTTAAGGGGGGATGCGCATGACGAGACGTTTCCTTGCCTTGTTGGCTATAGTGATCCTGGTGCTCAACCTGGCAGCCACAGGCCCTGTCAGCCGCGTGCACTTGCCCCTCGCCCTTCACAACGCGGGCCTGCCCCCATGGACTCCAACACCAACCGGCACTCCCGCACCTACACAGACTCCAACCCCTACCCAAACCCCCTCGCCCACAAGGACCGCGACGCCTACTCGCACCAGGACACCAACTCACACGCCCACACCCACTCCTGTTCCTGTGCAAGTGCTGCCCAATTACTCACATCATGTGAACGAATGGGGGGAATTGTTGATTTTCGGTGAGGTGCAAAACAACACGCCCTACCATCTGGAACTTGTAGAGGTGACAGCCAACGTGTTTGACGCGGCGGGGCGCCTGATAGACCTGAAGCGAGGATATACCGCTCTGGACAACCTCCCTTCAGGCGACAAGGGATGCTTCAGTGTGGTCTTCAGCCGCGAGCCGCCCGGCTGGGCCTACTACCAGTTTGAGGTCTCATACTGGACAGGCGGTCACCCTCTGCCCAATCTGACCGCGTTCAACACGAGCGGGTCTGTAGACCCCACGTTCGGCTGGTACCGGATTATCGGGCTAGTGCGCAACGACCATGGCTCACGCGTTGAGGATGTGCAGCCAGTCGGCACCCTCTACGATGGAGATGGAAGGGTCGTAGGCTGCGATTTCACCTATACAAGCGTCGCCGACCTGAATCCAGGTCAGACGAGCTCCTTTGAACTGATTTTCAGCGACCGGGATGATTACTCCGATGTCAGAGCGTACCGCATACAGGTGGATGGGAATCCCCGATGAACGATTGCACGATCTCTAGGCCCCCCCACGCATGCTTGTGGGATATGTATGTAGGACAGACATACAAGGGCTGCTAGCCCTCTCTGCCCTCCAGGGACGATCTGAACGTCGCAACATCCGGGCCTAAAGCGTTATGAACTTCCCAGGAGTGGCAGGGCTCTGGCGAGCAGCAGGCAGGCAAAGGCGATGAAATGCAGGGCAGCAAGAGTCCGGTAATCACTCCCAAAGGGAGTGCCTTTGGTGTATCATGGGGGCAGGAGGTGAGAGATGGCACGAAGACGTTCTCCAGACAATCCTTCTTGCCCCCACTGCGGGGCCACCCACGTGATTCGCAACGGGCATGAGGATGGGCGGCAGCGGTGGGTGTGTCGGGCGTGTGGGCGCTCCTCCGTTCATGAGGAGTGTGGCAGCCATGCTGCCGCTTGCGCAAGCCGTGCTTGCGCACTCCAAACGGGGGGCGAGGCCAGGGAGTCTACTTCAAGACCAGCGGCAGGCTCACGCTATGCCTGGCACGGACCGCTGCCGCCTGCACTGAACCCAGTTGCGACCGGCCCCTGTACATGACGTCCGTGGGCCGCCAGCCGGAGAAAGAGAAGCGCACCGTGCTCACCCCTGCGCCCACCACCCGGAAGCGCAACCGCGCCACGGGGAAACCCCCACTCGCCGGCGGCCCGCCCACGGTGGAAGCCACCAGGTCTGCCCAGCCGCGAGCCAGGTCCACCCGGTTCAGGAGAACCTTCGGCAGGGCGGTCCCCGGCTCGACGCCCGTCGCGGGCTTCCCTGCTTCATCCACCAGCAGGAGCACCGCCGGATCGTAGTCCAGGTGCACCTCCACCGCGTCCACCGCCTGTTCGCCGGCCTCGGCCTGCACGTCCAGAACCACTTGCTCGCCCACGGAGGCTGCCTTCCCGACCGGTTCCAGACGCAGCGTGACGGTTCCGGCAGATGCGCCTACAGAAGTCAGCCCATCCAGCGGCTCCTCGGCCTCTTCTGTGCCGGCGGCCAGACTGACCCCGACGAGCACGTCCCCGCGCCGCCCCAGGTTCGCTTCCAGCAAGCCCACGTCGGCGGCGTCCACCGTCCCATCCTCGTTGAAGTCTGCCCGTCCGTCGAAGCCTGCCTGGCCCTGAGACTTCCCATACGCTGCGGCCACCAGCGAAACGTCCCGCACCTCCACCTGGTTGTCGTGGGCCGCATCGCCTTCCAGCAGCGTGCCCAGGTCGAGGGTGTTGAGCCCTCCCGCCAGATTGGCCACCAGCAGGTTGCGCAGGGTGTGCTGCCCCGTCAGGCGGACGCGGTAGTTCCCCGGCGCCACCACCCCCGGCACCGAGAAGGCACCGCCCTGGTCGCTCACCGTGCCGAAGGCGTAGGCCGACCCGGTCTCGCCAGCCCGGCCCCACGTCACGAGCAAAGGCACGCTCCAAGAGGCGTCCGGCGGCGTGGGCCGCCCCTGCATGGCGGCCTGGCCAGCCACGGTGGCCCCTGGCTCGGCCTGCACCGTGCCACCCTGCAAGACGTGCAGCACGGCCTGGCCCTCCAACCCGATGCCGCTGCGCCGGGGAGCCTCCGCGCTCCACTCCAGCGCGCTCTCCACCGTCTCCGTGAGCACCTTGAAGCGCACCAGGGCCACCCGGAAGCGGCCGCCCACCGGCTCGCCCGAGGCTACAAAGTTGACGCGCCCGGCCGCGTTGTCCACGGCGTTGACCGTCACCGTCGGCAGGGCCGTGCCCGGCGTCACCTGCGTGGCGGGGTTCCCCTGGGCGTCCACCACCCGTAGCACAGCCGGGTCGAAGTCCAGGAAGGCCCGCACCGTGTCCACCTCCTGCGCCCCGGCCATCACCTCCAGTTCCGCGGCGAAGGTCTCGCCGGCACGCACGTGGCTTTCCCGGGGCGAGACTTTCAGCCTGGGAACTCCCGTCTGCGGCGTCAGCACCAGGGCGAAGTCAGCCAGGGTGAGGATCTCGCCGCCCAGGTAGGCATCGGCCCTGGCGGGTTCCAGGACGGGGGCGAAGTTGAGGCCGGCAAAGTTCTCCACGTCTCCGGAGCCTCTGGCGTAGCCCTGCAGCCCCCAGCCCAGGTTGGTCCGCACGAGGGAATAGAGGTCGTGGGAGACGTAGGCCGCGTCGTTGTGCACTCCGTCTGGTGGGGACACAGGGTGGCCATGGCTGCCGGCGGGGATTGCCTTCCCGGGCCAGCCCCATTCGGCGTAGTCGCGGAAGGGGTCGCTCACAGCCAGCCAGTCGCCCTCGCAGGAAACGCCGGCGACCGCCACGTAGTGTCCGCCCAGGCGCTTCCAGCCGCCGGGCTGGAACTCCCAGAAGCCCAGCAGGAGGAGCGTCGGCCGGTTCTGCTTCACCTCCTCCCGCACCCAATCAAAGGAAGGCTGCCTGACCAGCGTGAGGCTGTAGTCGCCCTCCAGCCCCTTCTCCTCCAGGTAGCCTCGCAGTCCCTGCACCAGGTCGTCCAGGCCAGTCCCGCCGTCCTCCTGATTGGTGGCGAACCGCTCCGCTAGGTCCCTCACCAGCGGCCCGACGTTCTTTGCGTCGTGGTCATCCCAGTAGCCGTAGGACTGCACCAGAGGGTAGCCGTCCGCCATCTCTGGCGGGGCCGTATCGCCCGGCTCGGCAGCCGAATCCTGCCACCAGAGGAGGTCGGCCACGGCAGCCGGCCCGTCGTGGGACCACTGCCCTGTCTCCGGCACTCCCCACAAGCCCTGCCGCTGGTCCAAATCGGGCAGCCCAGACGGCGCGTAGTCGGCCAGGCCGTCGGGCAGCCAGCAGCGGCCCACCTCCACTTCCGGCGAGGGGGCCGCGCTCAGGCACAGCGAGACGTCGTCCACGAAGGCCCAGGTGCTCCCCAGTTGCCCGTCGTTGCGCACGGCAAAGAGGAGGCCCACCGTTTGGCCGGCATACCCCGAAAGGTCCATCCGCACCGTCTGCCAGGCGCTGTTCCCGCCGTGTTTGCGCAGGGCCCGCACCGTCTCCCCTTCGCCCCCGGTGATGGCCGCCAGGAACCAGTCGTACCCCTCCTCGCGGTCCCGCGAGTTCACCTGGTAGCGGAAGGAAAGCCAGGCCGCGTTCAGTTCCTCCGGCAGCGAGACCATCTGGCGCACCCAGGAGAACGAAGGGAGGTCCTTGTCGTCCCGGTTGCCCAGCATCAGCACGTGGGTTTGGGTGGGCACCTGCATGGAGATGACCACCGGGTCCGCGCTCCCCGGCCAGCCGGCCCGGCCTTCGCCTTCGAAGTCCCCGTTCACCACGACCTCGGCGCACTGGCTGGCTGGCGGCACCGGCGGCAGGACCCAGAACTGGACGCTGTCGGTGGCCGTCAGCCCCATGGTGTCGGTCACCATCGCGGTGAGGGTGTGCAGGCCCTGGGAGAGGGTTCGCACGCCTATCTCGCGGCCCGTGCCCAGCGGGCCATCGCGGTCCGAGTGCCACTGGAGTTGGTCCACGATGAGGTCGTCTTCCGCATCCCGGGCCTGGGCGGTGAGGAGGACCAGGTTGCCGGCCCGGGCGTGGCCGCCATCCTCTGGCCGCTGGATGTGGACCACAGGCGGGTGGTTGGGCAGGTGGAAGTCGGCGTCAGAAATATCTATCCCGGTGCGCACGCCGTCGTAGGCGATGACCCGCAGGCGCATCCGGTCGCCGCCGGGCAGCCGGGCCGGGTCGAGGGTGTAGGTCGTTTCCGTGAGGCCGCGGGCGATGGGCAGCCACCCCTGGCCGCCCTGGGTGCTCACCTGCAGGGAGAAGGTCAGTGAATCGTCATCGGCGTCGCTGGCTTCCCAGCGGGCCTGGAACGGTTCCGTGATGTGCTCGCCGCCGTTGGGGGCCAGGAGCGTCACCTCCGGCGCGTGGGCGCTCACCTCCCGCGTCGCCAGCACCTGGACGCCGCGTTTGAGCACGATGTGGGCCACCCCGGGTCGCGGCGGCAGGACTTCTTTGAAGTCGTACGAAACGGTCTCGCCCCCGGATTCGATGGCCAGTGAGGGTGTGAAGTGCCGCGTGAAGAGCACGGTCTGCGCGGCGTCCCGCAGTTCCAGGCTGTAGGCTCCCTCGCCGGCCCCGTCGAAGGGCCCGCCCGGCCAGAGACGCAGTTCAACCCGGCGGAAGCGCCCCGTGCTCTCCTCCGGGTCCACACTTCCGGCCAGGAGCAGGCCCAGGGAGCGCGCCGCGCCGGCCGCTTCTCCACCTGCCGCCTGCGCTGCCGAAGCGTTGGCTTCGTTCTCCATGGCGAAATCGTATACGTGTTGATAGATGTAGGCCGTGGGCCAGACGTCCCAGCAGTAACTCATGACGTCGTGGAAGACTGTGGGAGGTTTGATGTCGAGCGTCTCCACGTTGAGCCCGTAGTCTTCCAGCATCTGGGGGATGTTGTCATCAATGCCTTCGGGGTTCCCGCAACCTCGGGCATGTTGTCTCCCGTAGTTGTGGCCCATCTCGTGGGTCAGGGTGGAGTCCACAGGGTCCGACGTGCACCAGTCCCCAATGACGATGTCGTTGCCGCCCCATTCACCCGACTGTTGTCGGAGCTCGGCAACACCATAGGTGCCGTTCATGTAGTTGAACCCACCAGGGATGACCATGACCCAGTGGTAGTCGCAGACCTCTGAATCCTCGCAGTCGTCGTGGTAGGCATCCAGTTCGTGCAGCGCATCGCTCCAGAAGTCCTCGGAACTCCGACAACAGTCACCCAGAGGGATGTAGGTGCTCGAAGTCCAGATGTCTCGCACAGCCCAGTCTGGGAATGGAAAGGAGCCCCGTAGAAACGTCTCTGTTGGCGCGCGCACATCGTGCGTGGGCCACACCCACACATTGTGGGCCCAGTCGTACGCCGCGCCATCCACCCAGGCCAGGCCGCGGCGAGAGCCTTCCCCAAGAGTGAAAGGGCCAGCATCCAACTGGTTGTTGCCGTAGTCGCTCTCTGTCACGGCCCACTGCGGGTTGATCTTCCCCCGGAACAACAGGGTGCCCCAGAGCCAGGTCTGCGGCACGCCGAAGAGGAACGATTGCTGGCCGTCGCTGCGGTCCGGCTGCTTGGGCACGCCAGCGTAGCCCGGCTCCGGATAGAGGGTACCGAGGAGTTCCGTGCAGCTGTACCCCGTGCAACGGTAGACGTAGACCTCTGCCCCCACCGGCGGCACCGGGGTCAGGTCGGTCTTGGCATAGAGCCGAATCCAGGTCTTGCGGTACTCGATCAATTGCACCGTGTTCTGCGGGTAGTATTGGATGCCCTGGGTGATCTCCATGCCGTCAAGGGTCAGGTCCGGGGCGACGTAGAGCGTAGCGTTCTCCAGGATGGGCGAGGCCAGTTGGTCCGACTCCACCCGCAGCTTGATGGTCTTATCGCCCACGCTGGTTGTGGAAAGGACCTGGAGGCGCACTTCGTGGCTGTAGGCGCCGACGCGCCCGTCTACTGGGCAATCCAGCGCCACCCAGTTCGCCCCCTCGGAACTGCGAGAGCAGGCGACGGGATAGCGTTCGATGTAGAAGGATGTGGGGATCTCAAACCTCAGCGACAGGGTGGTCACGGTGTAGTCGCTGTACTGCGTCACGGTAGCGTAGAGGGAGGTGGACTCCAGCGCGCCTGCCGGGTTCTTGGTGAAGTACCAGGTCAGGCCGATGTGTGGGGGAGACCATTCCTCCACCGTGATGGGCTGGCTCAGGTGCTCGTCGGCCACGCCGTTGGCCTTGGCCACCCAGTTGACGTGCCGCACGGCCCCCACCGGAAGGTCGGCATCCAACCGCACAGTGAGGTTCAGTTCGCGGCAGAGCGAGGCGTTCGGTTTCAGGTTGCCCAGGTGCCAGACGACGCGGCGGTTCGCCGATTGGTAGGTGCCATCCGAGGCCTGGTATTCCATGTCCCCGCCGAGGTTGGCCCAGACCTCCACATCCTGGGCCAGGCCAGGCCCCTGGTTCCGGATGCAGGCCTTCAGTTCCACGTCCGACCCGGCCACCACCGGCGAGGTGACGACCCAGGCCGAAGGCTCCAGCTGTGGGGCGGCGACGGGGTCTCGCGATTCCGCCCGAACCTCGGCAGCGCCATCCGCCACGGCACGGACCTGGTTGAGCAGGGTGTCGCCGGGCGGGACCGTCTCGCTCACGAGGACGGTCACGGAGAGACTATGCTGCCACCCGGGCAACAAATTGGACAGGTGGTCCCAGACCACGCGGTGCTCGCTGGCCTCGTAGCGCCCAGGCGGAGAGGAACTGACGTAGGCAACCCGGGGGGGCAGCCGGTCGTAGACTCTGACATTGGAGATGGTACCAAACCCAACGTTCCTCACAACAAT
Source organism: Anaerolineae bacterium (assembly GCA_034434775.1). Taxonomy (GTDB): domain Bacteria; phylum Chloroflexota; class Anaerolineae; order DTPP01; family DTPP01; genus DAOTYM01. The sequence continues at coordinate 7,584 of DAOTYM010000437.1, forward strand.
ACTGTAGGTGGCCTCTTCGCCAGCCACCAGTTGGTCCATCCACCACAGTTCCTTTGAGATCATGAGTTCTGGCGTCGGGCTGGCTGTGGCGGTGCTTGTGGGGGTGGGAGTCCTCGTGGACGTAGGCGTCGCCTGCGGCGTGCGCGTGGCCGTAGGGGTGGCGGTCCTGGTGGGCGTCGGGGTAGGGGTCGGCGTGGGGGTGCGGGTCGGCGTCGGTGTGGGGGTGCGCACCTGCATCACCAGGGAGTACGTGGAGAAAGACCACGCGCCGCCGCTGCCGTACACCTTGACCCGCCACTCCCCGGCCTGCGCCGGCGTGATCCCCCACCATAGGATGTGCTCGTCGGCCTGACCAGGCTGGTTGAAGTTGGCCGCCGGCACCCCATCGGGCCGCAGCAGTTGCACGGCGTAGTCTGCCGGGAGGTTTGTCAGGAGGCCGTCAATGGTGTCTCCGGCGTTCACCGGGAACTTGTACCAGTCCTCATCCCCTTGGGGACAGATGGAGCCAGTGATCCCCGATGGACCCAGCGGGAGGTTGGCCGCCCCCAGGAAGTCCTTGCCCGCTCCATCTGGCCGACACTCCCCGGGCCGCGGGGTGGGCGTCGGCCGGATGAGCACCCGGGTCGTGGCCGTTGCCTCAACCACACAGTGGATGGAAGTTTCCATGCCAGGCCCGCCGCACAGGTACGAGACCAGGGCACTGTTCGTGAGCGTCGTGCCGCTAGGGGTGCTGGAAAGCACTTCCAGCGTGAGCCCCACCGAGCGAGACGCGCCAGGCGCGACACTGGCAATCTGCCAGACGACCTTGCCCTCTTCCTGAAAGAACCCGCCGTCGGTGGCCGCCCGGAAGCGGGTTCCCTCGGGAAGGGTGTCTTCCAGGTACAGGTCGGTGAGAGTCTCATCCGTGTGGTTGCGGATGGTGAGGGTGTATTCCACCGTCTCGCCAGCGTAGACCGGGTCTGGTGAGTCGGCCTTGGCCAATTCCACCTTGGGCCCATAGGTCAGGACCAGTTGCAGGCTGGCGAAGAGGCGGGCGTGCTCCTGGGGGTCCGAGTCGTCATTCTCCCGCAGGAGGTAGAGTCCGTCGTTGTACCACTGGCCGGCGTAGTACCCCTGGACCCAATCGGTCACGTCCCACGAGACCTGGCCGGTGGTGGCGCTCAGGTCCAACGCCGCGACGGTCGGCCCCAGGGCAGGTTTGCTGTTCCAGGTGACGCCCGACTCCGACCAGAAGCCGGTGACGCGGGCCACCCGGTAGATGAAGTGATCTGGCTCCCCCTGGGCACCGATGAGGGTGGCGTAGAGGCGGGCGTCGGTGACCATCTGGCTCGCGGGGATGATCGGCAGGTCGAACAGGACCAGGCCGCGCAGGGTGCTGAGGGCAGCCCCGGTCCCATGGCCGTAGCCCACCCAGATATTCCCGCGATGGCCAAAGTTCGTACCCGGTTCTGCGCTGGATACCCAGGCCATCTTTGAGGGGTTGAGGCTCTGCTGCTCCAGGGGAACCGGGGGCTCTGGAGGGGCAACTGCTGCGTCGGCCAGGCTGCTGACAGTTGTTGCCAGGGTGACAAGGACGACAAGGAGGATCACCAGGGGAAACCGGTCGCCTCGCATCTCTCACCTCCCCACGAGTGCGCACTCGTACATCACGAGATGACGCCTAGGGCCGAAACGCTTGGAAGGACACCGGTTCGGGGACCACGCTGGCGTCCGGGGCTACCGGGGAGGTTTTGAGAGAGTTTCCTTTGGGCTGTGGCAAACACGCGCAACGCGGTCGTCAAAAAAGTAATTCAGTATACCACGACCCGTGGATATTGTCAAATGTTGAGCGAAGTGGGCAGGGCTTTTCAAAGTTCTGACGAAGGGGTATCACAGTGGCGAATCTGGGGCGAGGAGGTGTGGCATGAGCGAGGAGGTCCATCCCCACAGCCTTCTGGGACGGATCATGGCCCTGGTTCCAGACCCTCGGGGGCGGAGAGGCCGGAGGTTCCCCTTGGTGG
>DAOTYM010000438.1:0-3941 GCA_034434775.1 Anaerolineae bacterium
AGGGTGTTGGCGTCCGGCACGACGCGGTAGACGATCTCGTCCAGGTAGGGCTGCCCCTCAATGAAGTAGTTGGGGTTCTTGACCACCGTGATGTGGTCGCCGGCCACCCACTCCTTGAACATGAAGGGGCCGGTCCCCACGGGGGCGCGGAACCACTGGTGGGCGTTGATCTCCTGGGCCGAGAGGCCCCCGAGGATGTGCTTGGGCAGGATCTGCACATTGGAGACCCGCATCAGGAAGGGCGCGTCCACCTGCTTGAACTTGAAAACCACGGTGTAGGGGTCGGGCATCTCGCAGGAGGCGATGCGGTCCCAGCCCACGCGGGAGCGGACATCCGTCCCTTCCATCATGATGACATCATAGGTGAAGCAGACGTCCTCAGCGGTGAAGGGCTTCCCATCGTGCCATTTGACGTCCTTCCGCAGGCGGAAGGTCCAGGTGAGGCTGTCTTCGGAGATGCCGCCGTTCTGCACGGAGGGGACCTCGGTGACCAGGATGGGGTAGAATTCGTTCTTGTCGTTCACCCCGATGAGAGGGTGGTTCATCAGGCCCGCGACCTCCATGGCCACCGACAGACCCGTGATGGGGGTCCAGAAGCGGTCGGGCTCCTGGCGGTGGGCCACGACGACGCGGCCGCCCGCCTTGGGCTTGACCTCCTTCTCCACGACCTTCTCTTTTTCCACGACGACGGTCTGGATGACAGGTTTTTCCACGACCTTCTCTTTTTCCACCACCACGGTCTGGACGACCGGCTTCTCCACGACCTTCTCTTTTTCCACGACGACCGGGGTGGGGGCGGCACAGCCTCCCACCAGCACGGCCAACGCGGCCAAAGCCGAGACCCACGCGAACCACTTCCTGGCCTTCATCTTGCTTCCTCCTTTGTTCCTCTCTCCCTTGACCCATTTTCGTCCGCGCCGACGCTGCACCAGATGCACCCGTGTACCGGCCTTTCCTCACCTCCTTTCTGGGTCCAGGCGGTGGGCCTCAGACGTGGGGCGCCGAGGTGATCTTGGCCTCGCCCAGCCACGGCGTCACACGCCTTGCAGGGAGATGCGGCGCCCCTCCTCCGCAGACTGGTAGGCTGCGTAGATGACCTTGACCACCTCGCGGCCCAGGTGGGCACCGGCCAGGGGGTCTCGGTCAAAGGCCACCGCCTCCACAAAGTCCCGGATCTCCTGTGGATACCCCAGGAGCCATTCCTCGTCCACGCTGGGGTAGGACCACCCTGCCTTGGTGTTCAGTTTCTCCATGATGTACTCGTCGGCGAAGACGTGTTCGGCAGGGGCAAAGGCCATCACCATGCCGCTGTGGGTCATGTTGCAGTCAATGCGGGCGTTGGAGAGCATGATCTGGAGGGTGTCTTCCATGCCCCCCAGGACGATATCCGAGGCCTGGATGAGGGCGCGGGAGCCATCGGTGAAGGTCATGATGATGGTGCACCAGTTCTCCACGTCCTGCCAGTCGGCCACCAGCCACTTTTCGGGTTCGGCCTGGAAAGAGGGGATCTTGCTCAGGTCACCGGCCTCGGCCATCACCGAGGCCACCTCAATGGGCTTCCCGTCCCGGCGCAGGCCCTCCTGCTGTTTGAAGTAGAGGGCGCAGCCGATGGGATGCGGGGCCAGCCGGACGAGGGACCCCCCGCCGGCGAACTTCCAGGCCTTGGCGTAGGAGGCGTGGGACCCGCTGTGGCACTCCTGGGCCCGGATCTCCAGGATGGTGCCGCCGCTGGCCTGGGCCAGGCGCAGGGCCTTCTGCACGGCTGGGCAGTAGAGCCAGTTCTCCGCGTACATCAGTTTCACGCCGTGGCGTTCTGCGGCGGCGATCATGCGGTCCGCGCTGGCCAGCGCCTCCTTCAACATGAGGTGTTTGGGGGTCGCGCCCACGGGGTCGGCCGCCCCGGGTCCTCCGAAGTAGCCGGTCAGGGGTTTCTCGCAGATGATGTGCTTGCCCGCCTGGGCCGCCTCCAGGGCGAAGGGCTCGTGCAGGTGGTTGGGGACCGAGAGGTCCACCAGGTTGATATCGTCCCGGTCCAGGATGCGGCGGTAGTCCTCGTAGGCGTCCCGAATGCCGAACTCCCGGGCCAGCGCCTCCGCCTGGGCCAGGGGCACGGCGGCCACGGCAGCGATGTCCACGTCCAGGTCCGTGATGCGCCGGTAGGCCCGGGCGTGGATGTGGCCCACGAACCCCGCTCCGATGAGCCCTACACGCACCTTCTCAGGCATGGGCACCTCCTCCACCCGCCGGCCAGGGCCCTCAGGCTTACGCGAAGCCGAGGATGCGGCGGTACAAGTCCATCTTGGCCTCGCGGTCGGCCAGGTAGGTGGCGATCTGGCGCCACTCTCCCACCCGTTCCGTGGGGATTTCCGCCGTGGTGACCCCATCCCCGCGGCCCAACTGGGCCAGGATGCGGCCGGAAGGCCCCACGATGACCGAGTAGCCGAAGGAATAGATGCTGCCGGTCACCCCTTCGCCCTGGCAGGCCATGGCCAGGCCCACGGTATTCTCCAGGGCCCGGACGATGGCCATGGCGGTGGGCTTCTCGTGGTTCCACTCCCAGATGTCCCAATCTTGTGGCGGGCCCACGGTGAGCCAGTTGGTGCTGTTCAGGATGACGTCGGCGCCGGCCAGGGCCAGCCCGCGGGAGTACTCGGGGAAGCAGAGGTCCATGCAGATGGAGAGGCCAAATCGGCCGAAGGGGGTGTCCGCCAACACCATCTCCTCGCCGGGTTTGAAGACCTCCTTCTCCTCGCCGAAGAGGTGGACCTTGCGGTACCTGGCCACGATGCCCTGGTCGGGGGAGATGAAGGGAGCCGCGTTGTAGTACGCGCCCCCGTCCTTCTCAATCATGCTTCCGTAGAGGTAGACGTTGTGCTGGGCAGCCAGCCGGCAGAGGAAATCGGTGATCGGCCCAGGGATCCTTTGGGCGAACTCCAGTTTCCTCGGGCCGAAGTCGTAGCCGGTGGGGAAGGTCTCTGGGAGGACGACCAGTTGGGCGCCCTGGGCTGCCGCTGCGGCCACCAGGCGGGCAGCCTTTTCCAGGTTGGCCTCCACGTCGTACAACGTGCTGTGGAACTGCGCCACGGCGATTCTCGGTCCCATGGTAGGATGCTCCTTTCACCTGGTCTGTCTGTATACGGCCACAGCAAACAGGATGATCAGGCCCTTCACGATCTGCTGGTACCACGTGCTCACGTTGAGCAGGTTCAGCAAGTTGCTCAAAACCGCGATCATGAGGACACCGCCGACCGTCCCGATCACGCCTCCTCGACCACCTGCAAAACTGGTCCCACCCACCACTGTGGCGGTGAGGGAGTCAAACTCGTATCCTGGCCCTACTGAAGGGTCCCCCACCCCCATCCTGCTCAGGAGGTACAGGCTGGTCATGGCTGCGGTGAAACTGCAGATGAGATAAGACACCAGGCGGATCCGCTCCACGCTGATCCCAGCCGCTCGCGCCACCCCTGGGCTACCCCCCACAGCGTAGAAGTAGGTTCCCAGCCGCGTCTTGTGCAAAACAAAGGTTGCAACTGCTACAGCGGCAATCAGGAGGTAAATGGCGATAGGAAGTCCGAGGAATGAGCCCTCGGACAGGAACAGATATGGACGCGCGACGCGCCCCACTGGCACCTTGGTATAAGCCAGAGCGATGCCTCGCCCAATCACCATGGTCCCTAAGGTGGCGATGAAGGGCTGGACCTGGAGTCTGAGCACGCAGAAGGCGTTGACCAGGCCCATCAGCACACCTAGCGCCAGTACAGAAAGGATAGCAGGGGCCATCATGGCTGTCTGTCCCTCCATCACCGAGGCCCCTAGCAATACACCCAATGTGATGACGGCGCTTACGGAGAGATCCACCCCTCCCGCAATCATCAGGAGGGTCTGCCCAAGGCTGACAATCCCCAAGGCAGTGGCCTGTCGGACGATGTTCCCAAGGTTGT
>DAOTYM010000439.1:0-2050 GCA_034434775.1 Anaerolineae bacterium
GGTTCATGAACCGCCCCTACCCAGGATGGGGGCAGCCAAAGGCTGCAGGCCTCAGGGGACGGTTTCAACCGCTGGGAGGCGGTCTGCCAGGTGGCACGCCTTGCTCCTCCCTGGATGGCTTAACTTGATGCCGATGGGGGCAGCCCCTACCGTGGGGCTTTGCCGGCACGGGCAGGGGCCAGCCGGAGGAAGAGGTCCAGGATGTGGAGCAGTTTCTTCGGCTCCAGGCGGGCCGGGTCCGAGAGGCAGGCCTCCAGGTGGCGGTCCAGGATGGCGAGCGCGGCCCGGTCCAGGGCGGCACGCACGTCCGCCAGCCGCTCCAGGACCTCGGAACACTCGGCCTTTCCCTCCACAGCCTTCTCCAGAGCGCGGACGCGGGCTTCCGCCTCCCGGAGGAGCGCCAAGATCGGCTGGGCGTGGTCTTCTGGCGGTGCGTGCTTGGTCTCGGACATGGTGTGGGTCCTCCCTCTCGGCGGCCGCTGGGCTATCTACTGCTGGACCACAATCAAAATTCCGTTTTCGGCCGTGCAGGTCACGGTTGCGGTCTCGTAGGGGCGCACGGCCGTGCGCCCCTACTCAGGTTGCAAACCACCGTAGCGTAGTACTACCCTCCCCAGACCAAGACCCGGCTCGGACCAGGTGCGCTCAGGTAGGTGAGGGGGGGCAGGGGACGGCCTGCGCCGCCCGCGTCGGCACCTGCAGCCCCCATCCCGCCGCCTTCGGGCTCAGGGGGCAGCACCGCTTGCACCACCCAGACCTCCCACCGGTAGCGGCGGGCTGGCTTCCCGGGCTCGGGGGCCAGCGTGGGGGGCAGGTGCCAGGATGTCTCCTTGAGGAGGACCTCCGCCACGGGCTCCGCTCCCACGGTGTCGGCCGGCCACACCCGCACCAGGTACCACTGGTCCTCGGCGAGGAGGCCCACCGAGGTCCAGGAGAGGAGGGCCGGCATGTCGGCCGCGACCGCAGCCCCGTCGGGGGGCCACAGGGGCGCAGGGGCAGGGAAGGGAGGGCCTGGCGTGGCGGTGGGGGGCGGCAGGGGGGTATCCGTCGGCTCGGGCGTGGGCGTGCCGGGGATGATGATCAGTTCCTGCCCCACTCGCAGGAGGGAGGGGTCCTCAATGTGGTTGACGGCCATCAGCACCTGCATGGAGGCCCCGTAGTCCTGGGCGATGGAGAGGAGCGTGTCGCCAGGCTGCACCACGTAGATGCGGGCATCGGTGGGCAAGGGCGTGGGCGTATCGGTGGCGGGGCCTGGGGTCGGGGGAGGCCCGGGCACGACCAGTTCCTGGCCGGCCCGCAGGAAGTCGGCGGACTTCAGGCCGTTGAGGGCCATCAGGTCCGCCACCGTGGTCCCGAACCGCGCGGCGATGGAGGAGAGGCTGTCCCCCGCTTGCACCACGTAGGTATGGGGGGTGGCTGTGGGCGTGGACGGTCCGCCGACTGCGCCGCCCTCGGAAGGCCCGGCCAGGGGGATGGTGAGGACCTGTCCCACTCGCAGGAGGTCCCCCTCGGCCAGGCCGCTGGCCTTCTGGATGGCGGCCACCGAGACCCCGTACCGCTGCGCCAGTTCGTAGAGGGTGTCCCCCGGCTCCACCCTGTGGGTGACGACGGCCGGCCGCGGCGTGGCCGGCAGGGTGGGCGTGGACGTGGGCAGCGGCGTGGGCGTGGGGGGCAGGGGGGTCGGGGTGTGGGTGGCCGTGGGTGGGGGCCGCGTGGCGGTGATGGTGGCCGTGGCCAGGGCCACCGGGACCTCTCGGGGCCGCCCTGGCAGGAGGTACCAAGCGGCGACGATGCCCGCGACGACGGCCACTACCAGCAGGTCCGCGAGCCAGCGCCAGGCCGGGCGCGGCGCAGGGCCCAGGTCCGCGCCGCAGAGGAAGCACCGCTCCGCGCGCCGGGAGACCGGCGCGCCGCAGGTGGGGCAGCGGCGGCCCTTCGGGCGCGGGAGCGCCGCCCCACAGTGAGGGCATGTGGTCTGTGCGCCTTCCACCGGTTGCCGGCACTCAGGACAGCGCATCGCGCTCACCCCTCCTTCTCAGGGTTCCAGATG
>DAOTYM010000440.1:0-5691 GCA_034434775.1 Anaerolineae bacterium
ACGGCGGCGGTGGTGGCGCTCACGCCCCTCGTGGTCCTGCGGGCCGTGGTCCTGAACGGCGTCGTGGGGGTGGCCTGCGGCTGGCTCTATTGGCGCAAGGGGCTGGAGATGGCCATGGCCGCGCACTTCAGCGCGGACATCGTGCTGCACGTGCTTCTGCCCTTGCTCACCCCCTTCCTGCAGTGAGGGCCTCGGGCGAAGGGCCGCACGGCCGGGAACCTAGTACGCGCTGCGGTCGGTGAAGACGCGGAAGATGGTCCGCAGGAGGATGCGCAGGTCCAGCATCAGGGACCAGTTCTCAATGTACCAGAGGTCGTACTTGAGGCGCTCGGAGATGGAGGTATCCCCCCGCAGGCCGTTGACCTGCGCCCACCCGGTGAGGCCGGCCTTCTCCCGGTGGCGGTCCATGTAGCGGGGGATGCTGCGCCGGAACTGCTCCACGTAGACCGGCCGCTCCGGCCGCGGGCCCACCAGGCTCATGTCGCCCCAGAGGACGTTGATCAGTTGGGGCAATTCGTCAATGGAGATGCGCCGGATGAAAGCCCCCAGGCGCGTCCGGCGGGGGTCGTTGGCCACCGTCCAGCCAGGGCCGCTCGCCTCGGCATCCTGGCGCATGGAGCGGAATTTGAGCATGGGGAACGGCTTGGCGTCCAGCCCCATCCGCTCCTGCACGTAGAAGACCGGCCCCGGCGATTCCAGCTTGATGAGCAGGGCCGTCAGGAGCATGAGGGGCGAGAGGACCACCAGGGCAATGGCCGCCCCTACCACGTCCATGACCCGCTTTACCGTGGCCCGCCAGCCCCGCAGGGCCACATCCCGCACCGTGAGCAGGGGCAACCCCCCCAGGTCGCCGATGCTCACTTCCGAGGCCATGATCTGGAACACGTCGGGGAAGACCTTGATCCCCACTCGCTCCCGCTCGCAATGGGAGATGATGTGCAGGATCTCCAGGTGGGTGGCCTCGGGCAGGCCGATGATGACCTCGTCCACGTGGTGCTCTTCTATGAGGCGCGGCAGGTCCTCTGGCCGGCCCAGGACCGGCGCGCCGAGGACGGTGCTCCGCAGGCCGTTCCCCCCCTGCTGAGCCCCGGTGCCGTTCGCGTCCACGAACCCCACCACCTCGTACCCCAGCCCAGGGGACTGGGCGATCTTGTTGAAGATCATCCGCCCAGCCTCGCCTGTCCCCACGATGAGGACCCGCTCCTTCCCGAAGCCGCGGGCCTGGAGCGTCCACCGCCACCGCGCGTACACCAGCCGCCAGAGGACCAGGAGGATCACGGTGAGGATCCACCCGTAGACCATCATCAGGCGGGAGTAGTCTAGGTCTTTGAAGAGGAAGGCGTTGAGGCCCAGGGAGACGATGAACCCCACCGAGGTCGCGCTGAAGACCCGGGTGGACTCTTCCAAGTGCCCCAGCGCCCGCTGGCGGTAGTAGAGGCGGTGGAAGGCGAACACCGTGAGGAGGGTCAGGATGTGCACGGCCAGCATCCCCAGGTATTCGCGGAAGCGGGGGATGTTCTGATGCTCGGTGAGGAGGCGCAGGCGGTAGGCCAGGTAGAAGGCCAGGCCCATCATGACCACATCGCCTGCCACCAAGGTGATCCCGAAGAGCCACTCGGCCTTGCGCTGCTTCATCGGGACGCCTCCCCTGCCGCGCTGGGGCGTGGGCGAGCCGTGTCGCGCCAACCCAGGCGCGCCAGCCACCACCGCAGCCGGATGCCCCCGACGATGAGGGGGTGGAGCCACGCCGGGGTCTGGGCGGCGTAGTGCTTGCGGTAGAAGATGAGCATGGCCCGGTAGAACTCGTCCTGGGCCCTCCGGCTCTTCTTGCTGGACGCCTCTTTGTAGTGGAGCACCGTCACGTCCGCGTTGTAGAAGACCTTCCACCCCGCGGCCTTGATGCGGTAGGCCCAGTCCAGGTCCTCCCCGTACATGAAGAACTCCTCGTCCAGCAGGCCGGCCTGCTGGATGGCCTCCCGCCGCACCATCATGAAGGCCCCCACCACCGAGTCCACCTCGGCTGTCTCGTCGGGGTCCAGGTAGGTCAGGTTGTAACGCCCGAACCGCCGGCTGCGCGGAAAGAGGCGGCTCAGGCCGCTCAGGCGGTAGAACGAGACCTCCGGCGAGGGGAAGGAGCGCCGGCAAGCCCAGTCCAGGGAGCCGTCGGCCAGGACCAGCCGGGGCCCCGCCGCCCCTGCCTCTGGGTGGGCCTCCATGAAGGCGAGCATGTCGGCCAGGGCATGGGGGGGCAGGAGCGTATCGGGGTTCAGGAGCAACGCGTACCGCGGCAGGCGCTCCGGAGCCGCCTCCCCCTCGGGCGTGCCAAAGCCGAAGCACCGCAGCCCCTGGTTGTTGGCCGCAGAGTACCCCAGGTTGGCGGCGTTGGCCACAACCCGCACCTGGGGAAACTCGGCACGCACCATCTCCACGCTGCCGTCCTGAGAGCCGTTGTCCACCACGCAGACGGCGAAGGCAAAATTGCCCCGGCTCTCATACACGGAGGCGAGGCAATCGCGGAGAAGGTCGCACACGTTGTAACTGACGATCACGATCGCCAGGTCAAGCGGGGGCTGCTCTCTCCCAGCCATGGCCTGACATTCTAGCACAGACTGCCGATTCCGGCAACTGGTGGGGAGGGAAAGCGGCACAAAAGCGGGGCCCTGCAAGGAGACTTGAACTGCCTTCGGGATGTGGTACAATGTCCCTCAATCACCCCCGAGGGGCGCAAGACCGAGCCTCGGGGGAAGAAGCCCATCCCGTTTCTCAGGAGGCACGAGCACCATATGTCCCCCATGACCAAGCGAGAGCGCCTTCTGGCCGCCTTCCGCGGCGAGGAAGTGGACCGCGTCCCCGTGGCCCTCTGGAGGCACTGGCCCGGCGACGACCAGCGGGCCGAGGACCTGGCCCGCGCTCACCTGGATTTTCAGCGGCAGTACGACTTTGACTTCATCAAAGTCACCCCGGCCAGCAGTTTCTGCGTGGAGGACTGGGGCGTGGAGGCCCGGTGGCTCGGCAACGTGGAGGGGACGCGGGAGTACGTCCGCCGCGTGGTGCGCGAGTCCGGCGACTGGGAGCGCCTCCCGGTGCTGGACCCGCGCCAGGGCGCGCTGGGCCGCCAGTTGCGCTGCCTGGAACTCCTGCGGGAGGCCCTGGGCGACGAGGTCCCCTTCCTCCAGACCGTCTTCAGCCCCCTGGCCGTGGCCGGGTACCTCGCCGGGGACGAGGTCCTGCTGGCTCAGGTGCGCCAGCACCCCGAGGCCCTGCGGGCAGGGCTGGAGATCATCACCGAGACGCTGATCCGCTTCGTCCAGGAGGTAGAACGGACCAGCGCGTCGGGCATCTTCCTGGCCCTGCGGCACGCCAACTACCACCTCCTGTGCGCGGAGGAGTATGCGCACCTCGGCCGTACCTACGACCTCCGCGTCCTGCAGGCGGCCCAGGGCATGTGGTGCAACGTCCTGCACCTGCACGGCTCCAACGTGATGTTTGACCTGGTGGCCGACTACCCCGTGGGGGCCATCAACTGGCACGACCGGGAGACGCCCCCCTCGCTGGCCCAGGCCCTGGCCCGCACCAAGCGCGCCCTGATCGGCGGCCTGCGGCAGGTGGAGACGGTGCTGCGGGGCACCCCGGAGGATGTGCGCCGGGAGGCCGCCGACGCCATCGCCCAGACGGGAGGCCGGCGCTTCATCCTGGGGACGGGGTGCGTGGCCTTCGTCGCCTCGCCCACCTCCAACCTCTACGCAGCGCGGGAGGCGGTGGAGCGATGACCCGCGGAGGGGACGCCCGAGGCGCGGTCCTCCGGCAGGAGATCCGGGAGCAGCCCCGGGTGCTCCAGCGCTTCGCGGCCGAGGAAGTGCCGCGGGTGGAGGCCATCGCCCAGGCCCTGCGCCAGGCCGACATCACCCACGTGGTCATCGCCGCGCGGGGCACCTCCGACAACGCCGCTACCTACGGCCGCTACCTGATAGAATCGTTCCTGGGGTGGCCCGTCTCCCTGGCCGCGCCCTCCCTCTACACCCTGTACCGGCGGCCGCCCCGTCTGGCCCATGCCCTGGTGGTGGGCATCTCCCAGTCGGGCGAGGCAGCCGACGTGACGGAGGTCGTTGCCGAGGCCCGGCGGCAGGGGGCGGCAACCCTGGCCATCACCAACGTGCCCGCCTCACCCCTGGCCCAGGCGGCCCAGCACGTCATCTGCTGCCGGGCTGGCCCGGAGCGGAGCATCGCCGCCACCAAGACCTACACCTCGCAGCTCTACGCGCTGGGCTGGCTGGTGGCAGCCCTGCAGGACGACGCCGCGCTGCGGGACGCGCTCCTGGCCCTCCCCGACCAGATGGCGGAGACGGTGGAGGCAGCCGAGGCCTGCGCCCCTCAGGTGGACGCCTACGCGGGCGTGGAGCGGTGTGCGGTCATCGGGCGGGGGTACAACTATGCCACTGCCTTTGAGGTAGCGCTCAAACTCAAGGAACTGACCTACATCACGGCCGAGCCTTACTCCTCGGCCGACTTCCGCCACGGCCCCATCGCCATGGTGGACGAGGGGTTTCCCGTCCTCCTCATCGCCCCCACAGGGGTGGTGCTCCCGGACCTACAGGACCTGGCGCTGGACCTGCGGGGGCGGCGCGCCCGCCTGGTCGTCCTTTCCGACGACGCGGCTACCCTGGCCCTGGGCGACCTGCGGCTCCCGCTGCCGCCAGGGGTGCCGGAGTGGCTTTCGCCGACCCTCGCCGTGGTGCCGGGGCAGGTCTTCGCCGCCTGCCTGGCCTTGGCCAAGGGGCTGGATCCAGACCGGCCGCGGGGCCTGCGCAAGGTCACAGTGACCCGCTAGGGAGCGCGAGGGGGCCGCGCTCCTGGAGCAGCGGGTCCCCCAGGGAGGAAGGTGCGGTGCAGGAGGGCTCTCATCCCCTGGCCCCGGCCCTCCAGATGCTGGAGGCGCTCCCCACGGGGCGGCCCATCGCCGCCTTCGCCACCGCGCGCCGCGTGCGCATCTGGTTCGGCTGGGGCCCCCTGGACACCGGCGGGTGGGCCAGCAATCCGTGGGGGACCTGGCTGGTCCTCCCCAAGGAGTTCCGCGACCCCCGGAGCCTGGCGCGTCTGGAGAACGTGCTCCTCGTTGCTCACGAACTGGTGCACGCCCTGCAGCGGGTGGTCCGGGGGAACCGGTTCCCCTTCCCCCTCTACCGTGAGGTGGAGGCGCACATCGCCCAGCAGGTCCTGGCCTGGGAGGCCGCGCCCCTCACCCCCGACCCAGAAGGGGCCCAGCAGCGTGCTGCCCAGGCTCTGGCCCGCCTGACGGCGGACCTCCCTTCGGGGTACGCGTACGTCCTCGCCCTCGGTGAAGGGATGCGGCCCCTCAACTACTACCGCACGCCCCTCTTCTCCCGCCGGCCCGAGGGAGACGACCCCTTGCTCACCCTGGCGGACCTCCTGGCCCTGCCGGACCTGCCGGCCCGGGTGCGCGCAATCCAGCGCGCCGGGTGAACGTGTCCGCACCCCCTCCTCCGCGTGCGGAGGGCAAGCCACCGATTCAAATCGGGGCTCAGGACCGGCGTCGGCCTGCGCCGACGCGGCCGTGCAGGGGGGATGACCTGGAGGAGCAAGGCATGCCTTGCCCCTCTTGGAGGGGAGCCATCAACGAATGGGCCAACGAATAAACGAATGGGCCTGGCGCAGGCGCAAGCGATTCGTTTA
>DAOTYM010000441.1:0-3586 GCA_034434775.1 Anaerolineae bacterium
TCAAGGGTCACTGCTGGCGGCCCCCAGAAAGCGTACCATGAAGGTGGGTTCTGGGCCGCGTCGTTGATGACGCGGGTGTGCACGATGAAGGCCCCCCGCTGCCGGGCTTCCTGAATGAACTTCGCCAGCCGGGGCGCGATCTCTTGGACCATTGAGAGGTCAAAGCCGAAACGGGCCATCATGCCATCGGGCGACACGAAGTCGTTCTGCATGTCAATCACGAGCAATGCGCATCGGTCCAGGGCGATCTGCTCTTCCAGCGTGGTCATCTCAAAGGCCTTCACGGTGCGCCTCCTCTGGAAGTCCCTCTTCCTAACTACTTGCTCTGCTTGTAGACAGCCACAGCAAACAGGATGATCAACCCCTTTAGGATCTGCTGGTACCACGTGTGGACGTTGAGCAGGTTCAAGATGTTGCTGATCACCGTCAGGAGCAGGACGCCCGCTACCGTGCCAGCCAGTCCGCCGCGCCCTCCGGCCAGGCTTGTGCCCCCCACCACGACGGCGGTGACGGAATCCCACTCTATGCCCGGGCCTACCGCCGGGTCGCCTACCCCCATGCGGCTGGAGAGGTAAAGCCCCGTAATGGCAGCCATCAGCCCCGAGATGACGTACGTGGCGATCCGGATGCGCTGTACGGGGATGCCCGACCACCTGGCGATCTCTGGATCGCCGCCCACCGCGTAGACGTACCGGCCGAACCGGGTCCTGTGCAAGACCACGAAACTGATCCCCAAAGCAAGGGCCAGGACCACCAAGGGCACCGGCAGGGGGCCGAGGTAGCCATCCGCCAGGAAGCGGTAACTGGGCGCGATGCGGCCCACAGGGATCTTGGTGTAGGCCAGAGCGAAGCCGCGACCGATGGACATGGTGGCGAAGGTGGCGATGAAGGGGGAAACGCGAAGCCGCGCGATGGCCAGCCCGTTCACAAACCCATAGCAGACCCCGAGAGCCACCGAAAGGAGGACCGCCGGGAGGACCATGGTTTCCCGACCTTCCATCAACACGGCGCTGAGGAGGGAGACCAACGTGATGACCGCGCTGACGGAAACGTCAAAGCCCCCACCTAAGATGACGAACGTCTGGCCGATGCCCACGAGGCCCAGCGAGGTGGCCTGCCGGAGCAAGTTGACCCAGTTGCGGGAGGTGCGGAACGCGGGGGAAGAGAGCAAGCCGAAGGCCACCAGTCCCACCAAGATGGCATACACAGCCACCGTGGCCACGTGGGGATTGGTCCTGGCAAAGCGGACCAGGGGGTCCAGGATGCTCCTCCCCTTCTCCTGGGGCTGCACCTCAACGTCCTCTGACGGGGCGGGGGAGAACGCTCCGCCCTCGCCTGCCATCTCCACGCCCAACCCGCAGGCCAAGGCCAGGATCCGCTCCTCCGTTGCTTCTTCGGGCGTGAATTCCCCGGAGATGCGCCCCTCGCAGAGAACCAGGATGCGGTCGCTCATGCCGATGACTTCCGGCAACTCGGAGGAGATCATGATGATGGCTTTCCCTTCGTTGGCGAGCCGGCGCATCAAGGTGTAGATCTCCACCTTGGCCCCTACGTCAATGCCCCGCGTCGGTTCGTCAAAGAGGAGCACCTCCGGCTCGGTGGCCAGCCATTTGGCCAGCACCACCTTCTGCTGGTTGCCGCCGCTCAGGTACTGCACCTGCTGCTTGGGATTGGGAGGGCGGATTTGGAGCCCTGTGATGAGGTGTTCCACGACCTGACGCTCCCGATCCAGGTCCACCACTCCCCATGCGCTCCAGACGTCCAGGTTGGGCAAGGCCACGTTCTCGCGGACCGAAAGCCCCATCACCAGGCCCTCTGCCTTGCGGTCCTCGGTGAGGAAACCGATGCCCGAGTTCACCGCGTCCCTTGGCCCTCGGAGCCGAAGGGGCTTGCCGCGCAGGAGGACCTCCCCTGCATCCACGGGGTCTGCCCCGAAGATGGCCCGCACGATCTCCGTACGGCCGGACCCGGCCAGGCCGGCGATCCCGAGGATCTCGCCCCGATGCAGGGTGAAACTGACGTCGTAGAAGGCCCCTCGCCGGGTCAGGCCCCGCACCTCAAGGACCGGCTCCCCCTTTCCATTCCCGCGCGGGGGGAACGCCTCGCTCAGCGGCCTGCCCACCATCATGCAGATGAGGTCCGCCTTGCTGACCTCCGTGGTCCGCGCCGTGCCCACCACCTGCCCATCCTTGAGCACGGTGACACGGTCGGCAATGCGGAAGATCTCCTCCAGGCGGTGGGAAACGTAGATGACGGTCACTCCATCCCGACGGAGGGTGCGGATGATGTTGAACAAGTGCTCCACTTCCCGCTCGCCCAGGGCAGCCGTTGGCTCGTCCATGATGATCAGGTCGGCGTTGAGCGACAGGGCCTTGGCGATCTCCACGAGCTGCTGCTGGGCCACGCTCAGCCTGAACACCGGTGCGGAAACGTCCACGGCGGCGCCCAGGCGATCCAACAGGTCCTGTGCCCTCCGTTGGAGTTCCCGCGCCTCAATCAGCCCCAGGGGGTTTACGATCTCCCGGCCCAGGTAGATGTTCTCGGCGACGGTCAGGTGAGGCAGGAGGCTGGGCTCTTGGTAGATGGTGCTGATGCCCAGGCTTTGGGCGTGGTGGGGAGATTCCATGCGCACGGGCGTCCCTTTGAAGATGATCTCCCCGGCGTCCGGCACGTACACGCCGCTCAAGATTTTCATGAGGGTGGACTTGCCCGCGCCGTTCTCCCCCACCAGGGCGTGGACCTCCCCCCGCTCGCACGAAAAGTGGACGCCATCCAGGGCCCGGACGCCCGGAAAAGTCTTGGTGATGCCGCGCATTTCCAGGATGAGTTCAGCCATGGCCCTCGCCTACGCCAAAACAGGGAGCGCCTCCTGGGTTCCGGGGATGGGGGAGGCCTGCCAGAGGGGACAGGCCTCCCCCAGGTGCTTTACCCCTTCTTTCCGTAGAGGCGCTGCACCCACTCTTCCGGCAGTTCGTGGACCGCCCAGTACTGGTCGCTCAGGTCGGGGCGGTAGTACTTGTCCAGTTCGGTGTGGTCAAAGGTGACCACGGGGTACTCCACGTACTTGGGGACGGGCTTGCCGCTCAGCACGTCCACGGCCAGGTCCACACAGGTGAGGCTCATGGAAGCGCCGCCGGAGACGGAGAAGAACTCCACCTTGTGTTCCTTGGCCTTGGCCAGCCACCCGTTCCAGTCGTCGGTCCCGCCCATGGGCGGAATGGGCTTGCCGGCGTCCAGGAACGCGTCCACCGCCCCCAGGGCCATCTGCCCGCCGCCGGGGATGACCCCGTCAATCTGGGGGTTGGCCTGGATGAAGGCCTCCATCGCCTTCTTGGCCTCCACGGGCGACCAGTAGCAGTAGGCCAAGCCCACTTCTTTGATATCGGGGTATTTGCTCAGGGCCTGCCGCGCTCCCCGGAGCCAGTCCTCCGCGTAACTGCTGCCCGGAGCGCCCATCGTCAGCACGACGTTGCCCTTGCCGCCCAGGCGCTTGCCCAGCCCGTCCGCGCCCAGGTAGCCGATGCGCACGTTGTCGGTGGTCACCCACGACACGTACTTGTCGGTCCGCACCCGGGTGGAGGCCAGG
>DAOTYM010000442.1:0-8739 GCA_034434775.1 Anaerolineae bacterium
CGCCAGGGCCTCCAGGTCGTCCTTGCGGCCCTCCTTCTCCAGCCTTTCCCACTTCTCCAGCAACCTCTGGCTTTCGGTGCGCACCCCCTTCTGGTTGCCCACGGGCTGTCCATCCAGGGAGACGTCCCGGTTCCCCACGTTGGTCAAGAGGAGCACCCGTTTGGAGGGACCTTCTGGGGCCATCTCCTATCCCTCCTTCACCCTGATGCGGACCCAGCCCAGGGGCTGGTCGGGCACGGTGATGAGCTTGCCCGATTCGCGCCCCCGCCCGGTGATGACCACGACGCGGCGGCTGCGGGGGAAGGGGTCTCCCGGCTTGCGGGGGGCGTGGCCCCGGGCCAGGTTGTAGCGGCGCACCACGGCCTCAAAGGCGTTGGGGTCCCGCTGGAGGTTCCCGGTGCCGAAGGTCTTGCTGTCCCATCCGCCGCCCCAGCCGATCTGGAGGAACGCCTCCTTTTCCGCCAGGGCTTCGGCCTCTTTGTAGAGTTTGGCGAGGAAGTCCAGGATGCGCTGCGCGCCCTTCACGCCGTTCCAGTACAGCATCTCCCGCCGCAGGCGCAGGAGGGCGTGCTGCCGGGCCAGGGAGACCACCTGACGGAGCCACCCCACCTCGTCGCGCCAGCCCAACTTCTCCCGCACCTCCCGGCGCAGGAGGTAGCCGTCAAAGGTCAGGGTGAGGTGGAAGGCCGTCCCAGGCTTCACCGCCTCCAGTTCAATGGGCGAGGCCAGGCGGTCCTTCACCGCCACCTGGGCGTTGACCAGGATCAGGTGCTCCGGGCCCACCGGGTCGCTATCGGCCACCTGCAGGGCCCGCAGGAGGTCGTGGTTGGGGTCCTTCCCGAAGAGGGTCCGTTCCAGGGATTGCGCCGCCCAGGAACGGTTGTCCCGGAGGCGGGAGGGATCCAGGTGCAGGCCCCGCTTCTGCCAGCCCACCGCCGCCAGGACGGTGCGCAGCGCGCCCTTGACCGAGGAGCCGGGCAGGTAGGGGCGGTCCCAGGGGTCCTTCAGTTGCTCCCGCACCTCCGCGCCGCGGGCTTCGGCGCGCGGCGCGCCAGGGAGGACGTAGCGGAAGTAGCGGGCCTGGGGGTTGAAGGCATCCTTGCCCAGCGCCTCCAGGAGTTCCTCGGCCGGGCGGCCCAGGAGGCGCGGGTCGGGCTTCGGCCCCCACACCG
Source organism: Anaerolineae bacterium (assembly GCA_034434775.1). Classification (GTDB taxonomy): domain Bacteria; phylum Chloroflexota; class Anaerolineae; order DTPP01; family DTPP01; genus DAOTYM01. Next base: position 1,173 of record DAOTYM010000442.1, read on the forward strand.
CGTCCAGGAGGGCGTCGGCGTGGACCACCCAGGTCCGCCCGTTGTGGACCACGTAGTCAAACCCCTTCTGCAGCACATCCCCCGTGCCGATGTGGAGGGGGGAGAGGGTGGTGACTTCCACCGAGTAGACCTTGTGCATGGGCTCCATAGTCACCTCCTGCACGTGCCCGGGATCGGCACGGCCAGGGCCAGGCCGCCCCGGTAGATGGGGTGCGCCGACCACCCCAGCGGGGTGACGTCCGCGAGGTCCCCCCGTGGCAGGCCGCCGGCCATGCGGACGACGGAGCCGGCCTCCAGGAGGGCGACGCGGTTGCGGAGCCGGGCCGGCCCTTCGGGGCTGGCCAGGTAGCCGCTGACGAAGGCCAACTGGTACTGGGCGCCGTCGCCCAGGACCCCTGCCTCCAGTTCCTCACGGCGGGGGTGGTAGCGGGAGAGGAGGAGGGCGCAGTCCCCGCCCGCGCCTTCGGGCAGGGGGAGGGGGCCCCTGGCCTGCCAGGAGAAGGTGCCGCAGCCGGGGGAGCGGTCTCCGCCCACACCGCGGTGGCCCAGGCGCTCTAGCCACGCTTCCCACCAGGCTCGGCCATAGGGGCCGGGGGCCGCGGCAAAGCGCACCCCCACCCACAGGCCGCACCCCGGGGCGAAGGAAAGCCGCGCCACCCGGAAGACGGCCGAGGCGTGGGAGCGCCGGTCCACCGTGACCCGGGGGCGCGGGAGGACGTCCCAGACCTTCTGGCGCACCAAGCGTTCGGGGGCCACCCCGGCCCAGTCTCCTGGCAGGCGGGCCCGTTCCTCCGCCGTCAGCCAGACCACGCCCCCCTGGAGGAAGCAGCCCCTGGGGCTGCGCCAGGCTTCGTCGGGCAGGTACGGGGCTAGGTCCTCCCCTTGGAGCCACAGGTGCAGGATGCCCGGGGAGACGTACCGCAGCCGCTTGCCGAACTTGGGGGGGCGCTCCCTCCCTCCCTCGCCCAGGGGGAGGGACAGCGCCGGCCGCGGTAGGAAGGGCACGTCCCCGGCCCGGGGGAAGAGGGAGGTGAGGGCGAAGGGCGGCTCCTCCGTGCGGAGGCGGTCCACCAGGGCCTGGGCAGCCGCCGCGCCTTCCTCTTCAGCGAGGGTGGCGATGAGCGCGGCCCACAGGGAGTCGGAGGGGAAGGACTCGGCCGTCTCCTCCTGGGCGTAGCCGGTGCGGCCGAAGTGGAACCCGCCGCCCGGCGGCGGGACCAGGTCGTACCTGAGGAGATCGGCCATGGCTACGCCTCCTGGAAGGGCAGCATCTCCCGCACCTTCCTCTGCAAGTCTGGCAGAGCCTCGGCCAGTTGGCGCAGGGTGCCGTATTCTCCCAGCGCCTGTTCCTCCCGGTAGTGGGCGGTGGAGCGCAGGGAGACCTTCAGGCCCTGGAAAGCCACGCGGCCGCTCCCCCGGGAGCCCTGGCCGCCCAGGTAGTCGTCCTCCAGGAGGAGCATGGCCTCCACCAGGGTCTCCAGCCGCTTCACATCCTCCGGCTCGTAGAAACTGAAGACCAGTTGCGCCGGCCCGAAGACGGCCCCGGCTGGCACCCGCTCCATCTGCCGCGGGGTGGCGGCGGAGGTGACGCGGTCAATGGCCGCCTCCCACTTCACCTCGGTAAAGGGGTAGTCGGTGCGGGCCTCCTTCAGTTTGGCGTAGGCCTCGTGCTCACGGTCCAGGGGCACGTCCCGCACCAGGAGGCGGGTGGGGCTGGAGAAGGTCCTCTCCCCCGGCACCCCGAAGACGTGGCAGACGTGGCACCCCGCGTATTCTCCCGCGTCGTCGCAGGTGTGGATGTAGACGTCCTGGCCGATGCGCTGGTTCTGGCGCAGGCCGTGCCGTTTCTCGCTCAGGGAGCGCATCTTCCCCTTGAGGCTGGAGCCGGGGATGTAGGGCTCGTTGGTGAGGGGGTCGCGCACCACCACGTTGTCCAGGCCGCCGATCTCCAGCCCGGTGGCGGCGCCGCCGATGTGCAGGCCGGTCTTGGCCTCAATCCGGCACTCCACGAACAGCCGTCCGTACAGTTTGACGTCAGCCATTTTTCCTTCCTCCTTGGCTACTTGCCGCCGGCTTCCCTGTGGTAAGCCAGGATGGCCTCAAAGAAGTCCACGAAGCGCCCGAAGTGGCCCCGGTCGGTGCCCACCAGGTCAATGGCCCGTCCGAGGACGTCGGCCAGTTCCTCCACGCCCTTGCGGGGCTGGCGGGCGGCCTGGTAGGCCAGTTTGGGCTTGAGGAGGATGAGTTCCCGGGCCGCCTCGGGGCTGGGTGTGCCCTTGGGCCACTGGGCCTCCAGTTGGCGCACGATGCCGTAGATGTTGCGGATCTGGGAGGTGGTGAGGCCCTTGTCCTTCAGGGCGTGGCCCAGGTCCTGAGCCCACTTCACGAGGACCTGGGCATCCTCCGGCTTGTCGCCCTGGATGATGCGCTTCAGGTCCTGGTCCGAGAGCCGGGGGACGCTCCCCCCGCCGTGCTGCTGTTTCGGATTTTTCCCGTCCATCTCTCGCCTCCTTCAACACGTAAGGGTGAACTGTTGCGATCTCGCCCTCTCTTTCACCGCTCTCCCTCGTCGCGGGTCAGGAGTTCGGCCCAGCGGGCCGCCAGGCCCAGGGTCCGGATCTCGTGGAACTTCTCCCCCTTCAGGCGGTCCCGGAGGGCCAGCACTTTCTCCTTCGCCTCGTCTTTCAGGCCGCCAGCCATGCGGGTGAGCCGGTAGGCGCTCCACCACATCCACGGCCCCCAAAGGACCCTATCCCAGATGCCCGTTTCCTTCTGCTGTTGGAGGTAGCGCAGGTACAGTTGCCGCAGGTCCTGGAGGAGGGCCTTGGGCGCTTGCCCCGGCTTCACCAGGCCATAGAGGTCCTCCATATCTTGCCGCACGCGGGGGTAGTCAGCCCAGGGGAGCACGCTCCCCAGGAAGCACCAGGCGTCCTTGCCCGGGCGGTCCTTGGCCGCCTCCAGGGCCTCGTGGGCGTCCTGGGCCGCCTGGTAGAGGGGGTACTTCCCCCCGTGGAGGGTGATCCCGGCGCTCACGTGCACGGCCGGATTGCCCGCGGCAAACCGCTCCAGGTCCGCCCGGATGCGGTAGGCCAGGTTCGGCAGGAGGTCCCACGCCCCCACGATGAAGAGGTCGTCCCCACCGCTGTAGAGGACGTAGACCAGGTCCAGGTCCGACCCCTCCCGGCCGGCCCTCCGGGCGATCTCCCCCTCCCGGCGGGCCTTCCGGGCGATCTCCCCCACCCAGCCCTCAAAGAAGAGGCCGAAGGCGAAGGAGAGGCTGGCCATGCGGGAGAGGGTGGCTGGGGCCTTCTTGCCCGCGGCAAACCCCTGGGAGAAGAGGGCGCCCAGGTTGTCCACGTCCATCCGCAGCACGCCGAACTGGGCGATCCCCTGGGCCTGGGCCTGGAGGAGGTTGAACTCCTTGATCTCGCCGACCTCTGGTTCCCTCTCGCCCTCGTCAAACCCGGCCCTCCTGCGGTTGCGGGAGTCTTGCAGCCACCGGCGGTCCTCCTCCTTGACCCTGGGGGACACGTTGGCCACGAACCGCACCCCGCCCACCACGGGCAGGCCAACCTCCTTCTGCACCTCCCCCAACACCGTGGTGGAAGGCGCTTCCCGCAGGCCCCAGAGGAGGCCGTACCGTGCGCCCCCGGGCAGGGGGGCGTAGGTGCGGCAAGGCTTGCCTCCCCCGGTGAACAGGCGCACGGCCATGCCCAGATCGCCCAGGGTGGCGGGCCAGGTACCGCGTTCCCCACCGGGGAGCGGCCCTTCCCCGAAGGCGAGGAGCAGGTACTGCGCCTGGTGGAGGTCCCGGGCCAGGTCTTCCAGGGCTTGCCGGCCGGGGCTGACCTGGGGCTCCTCTTCGCCGGCGGCCTCTCGGAAGAGTTCCTCTTCCTCTTCCGCAGGGGCCTGGGGGGCGAAGAGGTGCTGCGAAAGCCACTCCGGGCCCAGTTCGGCGAAACGGCGGCTCTTGGCCTCGTCGGCGGCCCGGCTGGCCCGGCTCCAGGCTCCAGCGATGCCCCCGTCCCTCTCTTCAGCCGTCCGGCCGGCCGCACCGTCCCTCAGGATGAAGTCGTGGGCTGTGAGGGGGGTGCTGCCCAAGGCCAGGTAGAGGTCGCCCCCGTGGTGCCGCCAGAGGACCTCCGAGATTTCCTTCTGGATGGGGGCCAGGTCCGCCGAAGGCGGGACCAAGAGGTAGAAGCGCCCGCCCCCCACGTAGAGCAGGTTGCAGACCGGCAGGTCCAGGCGGCGCAGGAGGAAGCGGGCCACGGCCAGGGTGAGGAGTTGCAGGTAGAAACTGCGCCCCCGCAGGTTCTTGGCCGCACCCCGGGCGATGACCTTGTAGATGTAGGCCTGCACGCCGCTCAGGTCGCCGCAGACCAAGCGGGCCACCTCCATGCCTTGGTCCTGCTTCACCAGCAGGGCCTGGATGGCCCCATCGTCCAGGTCGGCCAGGCACGCGGCCAGGGCCGCGGTGGTCCGGCCATGGTCAAAGAGGCTCACGTCGGGCTGGGCCACGTAGAAGGCGGAGGGGACGCACCAGGTGTACTGGCGCAGGAGTTCGTAGACCCCTTCCAGATAGACCTTCAGGTCATCCACCTTCAGGGCCTTGGCCCCCGCCACCAAGCCGTCCCACAGGTCCCCGTAGGCCCTGCGGCGCTCAGCCTCGCCCATGGGCGTCTTGCTGGGGAAGAGGACATCCTCCTCCAGGCTCAGGGGTTTCAGGGGAAGGTAATGGGGCCCTGGAGGGTCCTCCCCCAGGCAGCAGAAGATGGAGAGGAGTTGCTGCGGCTGCTCCGCCTCGGCTTCCTGCCGCTCGGCAGCCGAGAGGTGGTCAGCCAGGGCCACGATGCGGGAGGCCCGGTCCACAGGGCGGTGGTGGTAGAAGATGCCCTGCAGGTTGCCCTGCCAGCCCTTGGGCACGCATTCCCGGACGAACCAGGCGCTCCAGGTGGCGTGGGCACCGTGCGTGCCGTAGTCTTCCTTGCCGAAGCCTTCGTAGCCGGGAGCAAGGGGCCGTCCCGGCTCGGCCTTGGCCCGCTGCCCCAGTTTCCCCACGTCGTGGAGCAGCGCGGCCAGCGCGAGGAACCAACGCTCCGAGTCCATGGCGCCTCCTTTCCTCTATAGGGGCTGAACGGCCAGCGAAAAGGGCTTGGGGGGGCCTGCTACTCCTGGCTCGTCTCACCTGTGCCGCGGGCCCGCCGCGGCCAGGGATCATCCCTTACGCAGGGAACTCAACCGGAAGAAACCAGAGGACCAAAACGGGGCCAGACGACCGGCCTCCAGGCACGAGTTGCAACGGAGCACATGCAAGGGGCGGACCTGCCGCCCTTGGCGAGGCCCTGCCCTCTAGAAAACGGGGAGAGGCACGCTCAAGTATACCACAACCGGGGAGAGCCGCAAGTGCCGTCCTTCGCGCGCCAGGCCCGGCGCGCTACACCTCTAGCGGGCCTATGGTGGGAGGAGCGACCTCCAGCCAGGCTGGCCGGTCGCAGGCAAGCGTCCCGAAGGCCAGACGCCCCTCCGGCCGGAAGGCGGCGTACTGGTTATCCACCCACAGGACGAGCCCCAGCGGCCCCCGGGGCGAGATGTTGGTATCCAGCACCACCCGCCCATCCACAGCGAAGCGCACGCCCTCCGCGCGCCACTCCAGCACGTATGCGTGCCACTGGGTGGGGTCCAGGTCCAGGGAAACCCCGTTCTCCCGGACCACCCTGCGGGCAAGCCGCCGCAGGGCCCGTGCCGCAGGCCGGCACAGGAGGAGCGGGAGGAAAGGCATCCCCAGGGCGAGGAGCGGCGAGGGCAGGCGGGGCGATGAGAAAACCGCCGCCAGCAGGCCCTGTGCGGGGAGGTCGTCCCGCAGGGTCAGGTGGTTGGGGGGTGAGGCGTGGAAGAACCACGCCGCGTTGGGCAGGGCGGGGAGGAGGCGGGCCGTGCCGCCAAACCCCAGGCCCACGGCGAAGAAGGGGTCGTTCCAGAGGCCGAAGCCCCACGTCCCCGGGACCTCGGGGTGGGAAACCCGGGCGTCCAGAGCGAGGCACAGGGGCGGCGTCCAGGGGAACCGGACACGGGGGAGGTGGTGGTAGTCGTCCACCTGGGCCAGGCGGTACTCCCCGGCCGGCCCAGGGGGGATGCTCAACCGGAGGAGGCGGGGAGGGACCTCTTCTACGCGGCCCCCTCCCGCCGTCAGGGGCTGCAAGGGAGGCTTCACAGGGCCATTCCCTCTCCTTTCCCCCGCCCGTTCACAGGCGGAGAGCCTCCTCCGGGGTCAGGTCGCCCGCAATCTGGGGACCGGGTCGGGCAGGCTGTGCCTGCCGAGCCGGCCTCAGGCCACTTGGTCCTTCTCCCGCACCTCCGCCCCCTTCAGGGCTGGACGGAACTTGTACCCGTAGATGATCAGCCCGTCCTCGCCTTCCTCGCGGATCTTGCGGGTGACCATCTCCACCGGCATCCCGATGCGGACCTCTTCCGGGTCCACGTCGGTCAGTTGCGCCGTGACCAGGGGGCCTTCCTCCAGTTTGACCAGGGCCACGGTGTAGGGGACAAACTCCTCAAACCCCTTCGGAGCCTGGTAGAGGGTGGAGTACGAGTAGACCTCGCCCCGACCGCTGAAGGTGTAGGGGGTGGCTGCCGGACGTCCGCACTCCGGGCAGACATCCCGCGGCGGGAACAGTTTTGCCCCGCAGCGCTCGCACACCTCGCCCACCAGGGCGTACCGCTGGTTGTTCAGCCTCCAATGCCTCGGAATCTCCATCATGCCTTCCAAACCCTCCATAAGGATCAGGTCAGATCACAGAGGACCAAAGGTTTTTTTATTAAAACTCTCTGTTCTCTGTGTCCTCTGTGGTGAACTTCCTCCTACGACATCGCCTCCAGAATGTGGGTGATCACCGTGCCCCCGGAACCGCCGATGTTCTGGGCCATGCCCAGCCGGGCGTGGGGGATCTGATTGGGGCCCGCCTCGCCCCGCAACTGGAGGGCCACCTCCACCACCTGGTAGACGCCCGTGGCCCCCACCGGATGCCCCCGGCCTTTCAGCCCGCCCAGGGTAGAGATGGGGATGCGCCCGTCCAGGGCGATCTCGCCTTCCTCCGCCAGGCGGGTGCCCCGGCCCCGGGGGGCGAAGCCACACGCCTCCAGCGACAGCGCGGCAGTGATGGTGAAGGCATCGTGCAATTCAAAAAGGTCCAGGTCCTCCGGCTTGATGCCGGCCTCTTCGTAGGCCCGGTGGGCCGAGAGGGCCGCTGCCTCCAGGAAGAGGGGGTCCCGCCGGTCGTGCAGGGCCACCGAATCGGTGGCCACGGTGGAGGCCCGGATCCGCACCGGGCGGTCGGAGTACCGCCGGGCCACCTCCGCCGGGCAGAGGACCACCGCTGCCGCCCCGTCGGCCACGGGCGACGAATCCAGCAGGTTGATGGGGTCGGCGATCATGCGCGCCGCCAGAAACTCCTCCTTCGTCACCGGGTGGGGGAACATGGCGTAGGGGTTCCCCATGGCGTTGCGGTGGGCGTTCACGGTGAAGCCGGCAAAGCCCTCGTGGGGCACGCCGTACTCGTACATGTAGCGC
>DAOTYM010000443.1:0-1610 GCA_034434775.1 Anaerolineae bacterium
GAGAGGGGGAGGAAAGGATGACCTCCGGCCCCTTTGACCTCCTGGTGCGCGGGGGCTTGGTGGTGACGCCCCGAGGGATCTCCCGCCGCGATGTGGCCGTGCAGGAGGAGAAGATCGCCGCGGTGGAGGCCAACCTTCCCCCGGACTCCGCCCGGCAGGTGGTGGACGCCACGGGGAAGTTCGTCCTGCCGGGGGTGGTGGACGTCCACACCCACCCCCTCTACGAGGACGACTTCCAGTGGACGGCCATCACCGCCGCCTGGGGAGGGACCACGACCCTGGTGCACTACGCCTATGCCTTCCCCGGGATGACAGTGCCGGAGGCCATTGAGCACGCCATCGCCGAGGGCAGCCGGACTTCCTGCCTGGACTTCGCCCTCCACGTGGGCCTCTTCCAGGTGGAGCGCCAGTACCAGGAGATCCCCGACGCGTTCCGCCTGGGCGTGCGGACCTTCAAGATGTTCATGACCTACGCCAAACTGGGGCGCATGACCTCGGACTACTACCTGGCCGCGGCCATGGACCTGATCGCCGCCCAGGGAGGCATGGCCATGATCCACGCCGAAAACGGCCTGGCCACCGACTACCTGGAGGACAAGTTCAACCGGCTGGGCGTGCCGGCCATCCAGGCCTTCGGCCGCATGCGCCCGGCGGTGCTGGAAGCCGAGGCCATCCACCGCGCCATCGCCATCGCGCAGGTCTGCGGGTGCCCGGTCTACTTCCCCCACGTCAGCGCAGGCCTCTGCCTGGAGCCGATCCGCCGAGCCCAGGAGGCCGGCCTCCCCGTCTACGCGGAAACCTGCCCGCAATACCTGACCCTCACCGAAGAGGACCTCTTCCGCTGGGGGCCGCTGGCCAAGATCGCCCCGCCCCTGCGCACGGCGGTGGACAACGAAGCCCTGTGGCAGGGCATCCGGGACGGCACCATCCAGGTCGTCGCCAGCGACCACGCCCCCAAGGCCAAGACGCGGGAGTCCGACTTCTTTGAGGCGGCCTACGGCTCTCCCCAGGCGGAGACCCTGCTCACCGTGACCTACGATGCCGGCGTCAACGGGGGGAAGATCGCACTGCCCCGCCTGGTGGAGGTGCTCTGCGAGGCACCGGCGCGGCTCCTGGGCCTCTACCCCCGCAAGGGCTCCCTGGAGCCTGGCGCGGATGCCGACCTGGTCCTCTTTGACCCTTCCCAGGTGCACGTGCTCCGGGGGGAAACGCAGCACAGCCGCGCCGGGTACACCCTCTACGAGGGGCGCACCTGTCTGGGCAAGCCGTGGATGACCTTCCAGCGTGGACGCCCCGTCCTCGCGGGAGGGGAACTGGTGGCCCGCCCGGGCGACGGGCGCTACCTGCGCCTCGTGTGAAAGGAAAGCCGATCCGAGCGCGGAGCACCCCGCTGGCTCGCCAGGGCGGGGTGCTCCGCGTCAGAGACCCGCGGTAGAGAGAGGTGCAGCGCGATGGGTGAGAAGAGGGACCCCCTTTCGGCCCGCCTGCGCGACCTGGCGGCCCGTGAGCGGCCAGCCATGGTCCGCTCCTGCCAGCGCCTGATCCAGACCCCCAGCCCCTCCGGCCAGGAAGGCGCGGTGGTGGACCTGGTGGTCCAGGAGATGAAAGCC
>DAOTYM010000444.1:0-3203 GCA_034434775.1 Anaerolineae bacterium
CATCCGTGCTACAATGCCCCTGCGGGCGACCAGCAGCCCTCGCGCCGCGCGGAAGGCAGGGACACCCAATGGCACAAGACGCTCCATCCCCACCCCCCCACCCCTCCGCGGAGGAGCGGGTCCGCCGGCTGGAGCAGATCCTCCAGGCCGCGGCCCTGCTCAACTCTACCCTCAACCTCCAGATGCTCCTCCAGCGCCTGATGGACACCGCCACCCGCCTCACCCAGACCGAAGCCAGTTCCATCCTCATGGTGGACCGCAAAACCGGCGAACTCCGGTTTGAGGCCGCCACAGGGATCAAGAGCGACGAACTCCAGGCCATCCGGGTCCCTCTGGAAGGGAGCGTGGCCGGCTGGGTCCTCCAGCACGGGCAGCCCCTGGCCATCTCCGATACCTCCCGAGACGCCCGCTTCTACCGAGGGGTGGACGAACAGACCCACTTCCACACCCGGTCCATCCTGGCCGCGCCCCTGGTGAGCCGGGGCATCGCCATCGGCGTCCTGGAGGTCCTCAACAAAGTGGGCGATGCCCCCTTCACCGACGAGGATGTGGAGACGATGACCTGGCTGGCCAGCCAGGCCGCCATCGCCCTTGAGAACGCCCGGGCTTTCCGCCAGGCCGACCTGGTCTCCGATGTGGTGCACGAGTTGCGCACCCCCCTGACCTCCATCGTCGGCTACAGCAAGATGCTCCTCATCACCGAGGACCTGGACCCCGCCCTCCAGCGCCAGTTCCTGGAGACCATCCACCGGGAAGCCACCCGCATGGGCAACCTGGTGAACGACATCCTGGAACTCTCCCGCCTGGAGTCCGGACGCATCCGCATCGCCCGGGAGCCGGTCGCCCTGAACGCGGTGGTGGAAGAGGCAGCCGCCCTCCTGGGGCAACAGGCCCGCGACAAGGGCCTGGACCTGCGCCTCCACCTGCCGACCCCTTCCCCCACGGTCTTGGGGGATGCCCAACGGCTGCGGCAGGTCTTCCTCAACCTCCTCAGCAACGCCATCAAGTACAACCGGCCAGGCGGCTGGGTTGCCGTCCGCGTGGAGGAGCGGCCCGAGGGCTCCGTGGCTGTAGCCGTGCAGGATTCCGGCACGGGGATCGCCCGGGAGCACCTGCCGCGCCTCTTTGAGAAGTTCTTCCGGGTGGACGACGAAGAGGTCCCCAAGGGGTCTGGCCTGGGCCTGGCCATCGCCCGCCAGATCGTGGAGGCCCACGGAGGCCGCATTGAGGTAGAAAGCGAACTGGGCCAGGGGAGCACCTTCACCGTGGTGCTGCCCGTTGCCCCTGCCCAGTAGGGCCAACGCACGCAGCGCGCCCCCGAAGCAGGTCCCGCGCGGCCCCCCGCCCCGCGCTAAGGACTCCACCCGCGCCGCACCACGAGGGGCAGGTACGCGCGTGGCCCCCAGCCCGGCGGCAGAGGGGTGGCCGAGGGAGTCACGGTGGGCGTCACCGTGGGACACGGCCCCACATACCGCCACCGCAGGGCATCAAAGAGGACCTTTCGCCCTGCTGCAGCATCCTCCGCGACATCCGACAGGCGGACCCATTCCTTGCCCCACCCACCGCCAAAGGGGTAGCGCCCCAGCGGCTGCCAGGTCCCGCCCCCCTGGCTCTGGTCCACCGCCACGGAAGCCACCCCCAACGCGTGGGCGACCTCATAGTGGGCCGAGGCGGTCGCCCCCTCCATGGCCGGCAGGAAAGCCTCCAGGTCGTACAGGCCGCACCCGGCGATCTCCGGCCGCCACTCCCCCCAGCGGAGGGCAGGGCCGGGCTGGGCCTCCACCCACCAGAAGTGCCCGCCATACCCCTCGCCCGCCTCACCCCATCCTCCCTGCTCCCCGCCGCGGCGGAAGCCAGGGTCCAGGTCGTCCACCACCCGCTCGGCGAGAGGCGTGGCCGTGGCGGTCGCGGTGGGCGTGGCTGTCGGCGACGCGGTCGGCGTCGGGCTCGGCCCTTCGCGGCAGGAAAGCAGGCTCACGTCGTCCACGAAGAAACTGGACGCGCTCTCCGGCCCGATCTCCACCCAGAAGGCCACCCGCACCGTCTGCCCGGCATAGGCGCTCAGGTTGAAGGCCTCTTCGTGCCAGAGGAGGTCCGCCTGCAGGTTGTCTATCCGCTGGAGCGTCCTCAGCACCTTCCCCTGGGAGTCCAAGAGCAACACCCACAGGAAGTCCACCGCCCGGCCAGGGACATCCGTGCCCGCGTTCCACCAGTAGCGCAGGGTGATCTCTCCCGGCGGGTCCGGGAGCGTCACCTCCTGCCAGATGCCCTCCCGGGCGTCCGAATAGCCGCCCAGGTAGACGCTGTAGCGGCCCGTGTGGGGGTTGTACTCGCTGATCAGTTGGTATGGCGAGTGCTGGACCCAGCCGACCTCGCCCTCCTCCAAGCCTCCGTTGACAAGGAGTTCCTGGCAAGGAGGCTGGGGAGTGGCGCTGGGCGAGGGTGTGGGCGCGGGGGTCCAGGTCTCCGTGGCCGTGGGCGACGGCGTAGCCGTAGGGGTGGGCGAATCCGCTGGAGAGGACGTGGCGGAAGGGGTGGCCGTCGGCTCCGGGGGTGTGGGCGTGGCAGACTGCGTCGGGCTGGGCGTGGCGGTCCAGGTCGGCGTCGGGGTGCGGGTGGGAGAGGAAGCCGCCGTGGGCGTCGGCGTGGGGGTGCAGGTCGGCGTTGGGGGCTGGGTAGCCGAAGGGGTCGCCGTGAGCGTGGGGCTAGGAGAAGGGGTCGCCGTGGGCTCGGACGTCGGCGTAGAGGGCCTGGTGGGTGTGGACGTCGGGACGACCTGGCCCACCAAGTCCCCCGAAACCACCAGGGCGTAGGGCTGCTCCCCCACTGCCACCCGGTGCGCCCGCACCACCACCTGGTACGGCCCAGGGGCCGGATTCCGAAGGTCCACGCCCTCCACGTTGTTCACCCGGTCCGGCGCCGGCCCGCCGTTCCCCCAGTAGACCTCGCCCCCCGGCCCGAGGACCAGGAGGTCCAGGTCGTTCACCAACTGCACGGCCGCGGCAGCCGCCGCAGGCGGGTCGTTCCAGACCAGGGTCACCCGCAGGGGGTCCGGCCCGGCGGTCACCACCAGCGGCCTGGCAGAAGTGGAAACATAGAGCACCTCTCCCCCTGTGGCCAGGCCCTCCCTCCGGTCGTGGACCCAGAGGACGCGCGGCGGCTCCAGCAGGATGCTCCCTGCCAGGTCCACCCGGCCCCACCCC
>DAOTYM010000445.1:0-2818 GCA_034434775.1 Anaerolineae bacterium
TCCCTGTAGGCCAAGTCTGCCATAGCTGGTGCTCCTCCTCTTGCAGTTGTTTCCACAGAGATGCTACCGGAGGAGCACCAGCCCTTGTCAAGATCCGCTCCATCACCTGGTAACGATGTCTTGGCCCCCTTCGCCCCTCCGTTTGGCTCCCGGGCGGGGGGTGTGGTATCATACCCATGGGCCCAGCGCCCTCTCTGTTTGGGCTGGCCGCACGAGTCTGCAGTGCATCCTGCGCGCCCGCTGGAGGCATCCCCCCAGCGGACCACGCAAGTCCCAGAGGAGGTCCATTGGAACCCGTTCCCCCGGGGTTTCCAAGCATGTCAGGGGAAGAGGGCAAGGCTCGTCCTGCTGAACCTTCCGCTGCCCCTGCATCTCCCGGCCCGCTGCCTGTGACCGCGGTCATCCCGGCCCACAACGAGGCCCCCCGCATCGGCGCGGTGCTGAGGGTGCTGCAGGAAGTGCCCCTGGTGCGCCACATCATCGTTGTGGACGACGGCTCCACCGACGGCACCGCCCAGGTGGTCCAGCGGTGGGCGGCGCGGGACCCCCGCATCCGGCTCCTGCGCCTGCCGGAGAACCGGGGCAAGGGCGCGGCCATGGTGGAGGGGGCACGCCTGAGCCCCTCCGACATCGTCCTCTTCCTGGATGCCGACCTGGTGGGCCTGAAACCTGCCCATGTGGAGGCCCTCATCTGGCCGGTCCTGCGCGACGAGGCGGATATGACGGTGGGCCTCTTCCGCGGTGGGCGGTTCCACACCGACTGGTCCCACATCCTCACCCCTTTCCTCTCCGGCCAGCGTTGCCTGCGCTGGAGCGTCTTCGCCCGCACGCCGGAACTGGAAGAGGCGGGCTGGGGGGCCGAGACGGCCTTCCACCTCCACGCGGCCAGGGAGGGCCTGCGCCTGGAGAAGGTGATCCTGGAGGGGGTGACCCAGGTCACCAAGGAAGAGAAGGCGAAGTTCTCCATCGCGGCGCGCAACCGGGCCCGCATGTACGGCCACATCGTGCGCTACGCGGCCTCCTTCGCGCTGGCGGCTCTGGTGGGGTACGGGGTGTTCGGACGGCTGCGTGCCCGGGGGCGCAAGGGGCGTGCATAAGCGGTCAGGAGGTGGACCGATGCACCTGGTGGAAGCCACCGAAGCCTGCACTGGCTGCGGGCTCTGCGTCCGAGCCTGCTCGCCGGGGTGTCTCGCTCTGGAGGACGAGCGGCCCCGGGCCGTCCGGGCCGAGGCCTGCATCCTCTGCGGGCACTGCGTGGCCGTCTGCCCGGTGGATGCCCTCCGGCACCGGGACCTGGACCCCGCAGGGTTCGCCCCTCTGCGGCCGGAGGCCGTCCCCTCCCCGGAGGCCTTCCGGGAGTTCCTGCACTGGCGCCGTTCGGTGCGCCTGTACCGCGACGACCCCGTGCCGCGCTCCCTGGTGGAGGCGCTCTTGGAAGCCGCCCGCTACGCGCCCACGGCCACCAACGCGCAGAACGTCCAGTTCCTCGTGGTGGACGACCGGGCGTTCATCCAGGACCTGGCCCGCCTGACGGTGGACTGCTTCCGGAAACTCCTGGGGCAGTTGCGCAACCCCCTGGTCCGGGCCATCCTCACGCCGGCGGTGGGCAAGGAGGTGGCGCGGCGGGCGCTGGAGGAGGTCCCCGACTTCCAGCGGCTGGTGGACCGGTGGAGGGCGGGAAAGGACCCCATTTTCCACAACGCGCCGGTGCTTCTGGTGGCCCATGCCGAAAAGGCCGACTACTTTGGCCGGGATAACTGCCTCTTCGCCACCTACAACGTCATGCTGGAGGCCGTGACGCGGGGGCTGGGCACCTGCCTCATCGGGTACTTCATCGTCGCCTGGGACCGGGACCGCCGGGTCCGGGAAGCGCTGGGGCTCCCGGAAGGGCAGCGGGCCTACGCGGCCTGCACCCTGGGCTACCCCGCCGTGCGGTACCACAAGGCGGTCCCCCGGCGGCCAGTGGCCGTGGCTTGGCGCCCCGAGAGGGGCTCTCCAGGGGGCGCGGGAGGCGCGTAGGTGCCGCGCGAGGTCCTGTACGGATGCAATGCCGTGCGGGAGGCCCTCCTGGCCGGGCGCCGGCAGGCCTTTGGCCTCTGGACCTTGGCCGGGAGGCGCGACGCCCGCCTGCGGGAACTCGTGGACCTGGCGCGGGCGCGCGGCGTGCCCATCCACGAGGCCGACCGCCACCACCTGGGCCGCCTGGCCGGCGACCGCCACCACCAGGGCGCGGTTCTGGAGGCCAGCCCGTACCCCTACGCCTCCCTGGACGACATCCTGGACCGGCCCCAGCGCGCGGGCGAGCCCCCCTTCCTGCTCCTCCTGGACCTCTTGCAGGACCCCCAGAACCTGGGCACCCTCCTGCGCACGGCGGAGGCGGTGGGCGTCCACGGCGTGGTCCTCGGGGAACGGCGCGCGGCGGGCGTGACCCCGGCCGTGGTCCACGCGTCCTCGGGGGCCACGGAGTGGCTGGCCATCGCCCAGGTCACCAACCTGGCCCAGGCGATGCGCGCCCTTGCGGAGCGGGGCATCTGGCTGGTGGGGCTGGAGGGGGTCCCGGAGGCCACACCCCTGGAGGAGGTGGCCTGGCCCAAGGCCCTGGCCCTCGTGGTGGGGAGCGAGGGGGAGGGCCTGCGCCGCCTGACCCGGGAACGGTGCGACTTCCTGGTGCGCATCCCCATGCGGGGGCACATCAACTCCCTCAATGCGGCGGTGGCCGGGTCCATCGCCCTCTACGCAGCCTGGCACGCCCGAGGAGGAACCGATGGCTGACCCCATTCCCTCTCCCGATGCCCGCCACCCAGACCCCGACAAGGCG
>DAOTYM010000446.1:0-2850 GCA_034434775.1 Anaerolineae bacterium
CCGAGGAAGGCCACGCCCGCCGCCACCAGGAACGGCGCCCGCCACCCCCACCGGTCGGCCAGGAGCCCCCCGGCAGACGTGCCGAAGACCTGCCCCGCCGCCGTGAGGAAGACCGCCAGGCTGCTCGCCCGGACCGCCCGGCGCGGTGGGAAGTACCCGGCCAGCATGACCGAGGAAGCCACCCACGTGGCCGCGGCCACGCCCGTCAGGGCACGGAACCAGAAGACCTGCTCCGGCGTCCGCGCCAGGGCCAGCCCCACAGCGCCCACCAGGGAAACGGCGCACCCCAGGAGGGCGATGGGCTTGCGGATGCCCCTCCAGTCGGCATAGAGCCCCAGAGGGATGCGGAGGATGGCCTGCGTCAGGCCGTAACTGCCCACGATGAGCCCCACCTGGGCCAAGTTCGCCCCCAGGACCTTGGCGTAGGGCGCCAGGATGGGGTAGTACACATAGAGAGAGCCCCAGAACAGGGCGATGCCCAGACTGAGGAGAAAACCGTGGTGGCGATGGGTAGATGGCAAAGGAGTGAACGCCTCCGCTCGTAGACGTGCACCTGCGGCCACGCGCGCGGCTCCCCTGCCCGCCCCCGAGAAGGCGACAGGGGAGCCGCGCAGGCCACTTGTGGATCAGCTCTTCTCCCGGCTTTCCTGCGGCGCGGTCGCTTTGGGCTGCTCTTCCGAGGTGGCCTCCCTGAACTCGCGGACGGCTCGGCCGATCGCGCCGCCCACCTCCGGCAGTTTGCCCACGCCGAAGACGGCGATGACGATGACCAGGATGATGATCAGTTCCGGCACACCCAGATGCGGCATCTCATCTCCTCCCAAAGAAAAGGTTCCCAGCGCGGGGGCGGCGTCAGTTCGCCTCCACCTGAACGACGTGCCGCACCGCCCCGCGCGCGAAATCAAAGGCACAGTTGAAGGCCCCCGTCGCCCCAGGGGCCAGGACCTCCGGCACCGTGTGCGCGAGGCACGCGTTCACCACCTCACCTCCTGCATCGTACAGGGTGACCACCGCCCGCACGTACCTCTGGGCACGCGGCCCCGCGTTGCGCACCTGGCCCCACACGTGGTAGAGCCCCGCGTCGTCCGTGTAGGCCTCGCTCCCCAGGAGGAGGAGCCGTGCCCCAGGGGGCGCCGGGGCAGTCCACCCCGCGGCACGGAGGGCGTAGGTGGCCCACCGCTGTCCGCTGGCCATCACCACCACCGCCGGGGCCTGCCCCCACGGCTGCACCCACCGCAGGAGCGGCACCACTGTCTGCCGGTCCAGGATGTTCCCCTCCTCGTCGTAGAGCGTCGCCGTCACCTGGACCTTCCCGACCAAGTAGGGTGAATCGTTGCGCAGGTCGCACACGATGACCAGGTTCCCCCACTCGTCGGTATAGTGCCGGCTTCCCGCCACACCCAGGGTCACCGGCTCCGGCGTCGTCACCGGCGCGGGCGTGACCGTGGGCGTGGGAGACCCCGAAACCGTGGGCGTCGGCACGGCCTCCCGCGGCCAGGTAGGCGTAGCCGTCGGCGTGGCGGTGCGCGTTGCCGTGGCCGTGGGGGTGAGCGTAGGGGTCAAGGTGGCGGTTGCGGTGGGCGTCCCTGTGGGGGTCGGGCTCGGGGTCTGTGTCGGCGTGGCCGTGGGCGAGGGGCTCGCCGTGGCTGTGGCCGTGGGGGAAGGCGTCCCCGTCGCCGTGGCCGTGGCGGTCCAGGTGGGGGTCGCCGTGGGCAGCCGCACCTTCACGTCGCCCAGAAGCCCCGTAGCCACCGCCACAACGTGCGGGAGGGTGGGAGGGGCGGGGGTGTTTGAGGGTGCTCCCGTTGCGGGGCTCCCCTCGGTATCCCGGGCGATGAGGACCATGAGCCCGCCGAAGACGATGAAGTTCGCCACAGCCAGGAAGGCGATCACCGCTACCCAGTGCTCTGGCCTGAGTCGCTGCACGGCCCTCGTCCCATGAACCCATCGCCTCAGCCGGACGGCGAGCCTCTAGCCTTCCCGCGCCCGCAGGTCCGCAATCTGCCGGATGAGCATGGCGGCTGAAGTCGCCAGTTTGACCACATCCCGGGACCGGATCTTCCTCCGTCCAGAGGGTGCACCGACCGGGGACGCGCCTTCCGAAAGGCCATCCTCCAAGATGATCCACGCCACCAGGAGGCCAGCCAAGGCCCCCACCACCGCACCGAGGATGAGACCCCTGGAACGCCAGCCCACGGACAACCTCCTCCCCTCAGACATCCCAGTGCCGTTCCACCCCCCGCAGGCCGCGCCACACACCCCGCACCCAGGCCGGGAACGAGCGCGCCTGGATCACCGGCCCCGCGACCGCCGCCGAAGCCGTTTCCGTGGCCTCCCGTGCCTGCTCGGCCAAACCGCGCACCCGGCGGAAGAAGGGCCGTCCGTTCTGCAGGAGCCACCGCACCCCACGCCCAGCAAAGTAGCACGCGGCCCCGGGGATGGCCAACAGCACCATCCCCTCCAGCACCAGAAGCACAGTCGCGAGGTCCGCCCAGAACGAAATGGCCTGCAGCATCGGGGTTGCTCCCTCCAGGGCAAGCGGCGGTATTCTAGCACAGGAGGGGCAGGGTGTCAATCGCAGCGCGAAGTGGGCCAAGACATCGGCCTCAGGCCGTGGGCCACGCTTCCGGCATGACGCGGGGCAGCCCTGCACCCCGCGCATGGCAACCCACAAACTGCCCTCTGCCGCCGGTAGGGGCGATTCATGGATCGCCCCTACCCTAAGTGCTGGACCACAATAAAAAATTCCGTTTTCGGCCGTGCAGGTCACAGTTGCAGTCTCATAGTAGGGGCGCACGGCCGTGCGCCCCTACCCAGGATTACATATCGCCAAGAACCACCGTGGCGTAG
>DAOTYM010000447.1:0-1543 GCA_034434775.1 Anaerolineae bacterium
GTGAATCGCCCCTACAGGATCATGGCGACCCCCTCCCTCTCCGCAGGCGGACCTCACCCCTACCCCCTAGCCCCCTTCCCCGCAGGCGGAGAGGGAAGGGGTGGGGGGATGGGGTGAGGTTTGCAGGGGCGACCCATGGATTGCCCCTATGGGCCGTCCCCCTGCGGAGATGGCGTCGGCGCAGGCCGACGCCTTGCTTGAGCCCCGATTTGAATCGGTGGATGAAAATGGTAGGGGCGATTCGTGAATCGCCCCTACAGACCTCACCTACCCCCTTCCCCCTCCCTCTCCATCCGCTGATGGAGAGGGAGGGGGTGGCCGAAGGCCGGGGGTGGGTGAGGTTAGGGCCTGGGCAGCAGGCGCAGCGTCGCTTCGGCATGGGCCTCCACGTCGGCCCGGGTCCAGAGCATGGGGTGGTATTGCACGTTGCGCCATAGGTCAATGAAGTCGTCGTAGTGCCGGTGGTACGGGTGCCCGGACTGGCCCGTGGTGTGGACAGAGACGGACCGGGTCAGGTCGGCCAGGTCCACCACCTGGCGGTACGAGGGCAGGACCCGCACCGTGAAGGGGTTGTTCATGCTGTAGCCCACGTTGTTGACCGTGGCGCTGGTGCCGTGCGCCTCCACCGGCCCGCGGTTGAAGAGCGCCTCAATGGGGGCGATGCCGCTGGACCCCAGGGACTGGTTGCGGAAGAGCGCGGTGTGCACCCGCCCCCAACGCCACCGCGCCATGTCCTTCCCCAGCCGCTTCGTCAGGTCGTCCACGGCCTTGGAAAGGGCCTGCTCCAGGACCTCGTCGCGGGTCTCCCTCTCCGGCGTGTGGATGTCGTCAAACCACGGGGCATTGGGCTGGGCGAGGAGGAGGCCCAGGGCCTGTTTGACCTCGGTGTCCGCCTTCCTGTACTCCGTGAGGAGGTGGGGCCCCAGTTCGTCGGCGAAGGTCTCCTCCACCAGGTGGACCAGGGTCGCTTCCAGGATGGTGGCCCCAACGCTGTCCCAGCGGGCCTGGCCATCCCACGTCCGCAGGATGTTCAGGGCCTCCTGGAGGCGGGGCTCCTTGGGGGAGAGGGCCAGGAGGTGGGGGAGGAGGGCCTCGGCGTGCAGCGGGTGGACGTCCGCCTGGATGGCCTGCATGTCCTCCAGGGTCAGGCGGTCTTTGGCCGTGAGGAGGTCCACGATGCGCTGGGCGCGGTAGCCGCGGTCCCAGTCCACCGACAGCAGGTAGGGGTAATCCGGCCCCACCACGGCGTGGTTGGCGGTGGCGATGAACCCTTCCGGCGGGTTGAAGGCGCGGGGCAGTTCGTCGTAGGGGATGTAGCCGGTCCACTCGTATTCGCCGGTCCAGCCGGGGACGGGCACCGTGCCATCGCCTGCCTTGCGGATGGGGATGCGGCCGGGGGCTTGGTAGCCGATGTTCCCGTCCACGTCGGCGTAGACGAAGTTCTGGCTGGGGACATCCCAGTAGCGCAGGGCCTCCCGGAACTCGTCCCAGTTCCGGGCCTGGTCAATGAGGAGGACGGAGCGGAAGATGCTCCCGGGCTCCA
>DAOTYM010000448.1:0-5000 GCA_034434775.1 Anaerolineae bacterium
GCGCCGCCGGAGTCGTTGAGGCCGATGACCGGCGCACCGTTCTTCATGGCCAGGTCCATGACCTTGCAGATCTTGGCCGCGTGGGCCTCCCCCAGGGAGCCGCCGAAGACGGTGAAGTCCTGGGAGAAGACGAAGACGAGCCGGCCGTCAATGGTGCCGTAGCCGGTCACCACGCCATCGCCCAGGACCTTCTTGTCGGCCATCCCGAAGCGGGTCTCCCGGTGGGCGACAAACATGTCCAGTTCCCGGAAACTCCCCCGGTCCAAGAGGAGTTCCAGCCGCTCGCGGGCCGTCAGTTTGCCCTGCTCGTGCTGGCGTGCGATCCGCTCCGGCCCGCCCCCCTGGCGAGCCTGTTCCCTCTTCTTGTGCAGGTCGGCAATCCGTGCGTCTCCTTCCATGAACCTCCCTCAAGGGCGGAATTGGCCTGATCCTCGGATGGACCAGGCTTCCATACAGGCCATAACACCGTGCGGCGCCGTACGGCACGCCCGGCCTCCCCTACCCCCTGGCTCCCTTCCCCTCTCCGAGTCAGAGAGAGGAAGGGAGTTGGGGGATGGGGAGAGGTCATCTCCTCAGCGCAGGATCTGGTTGGCGATGACCAGCCGCTGGATCTCGTTGGTTCCCTCGTAGATGCGGGTGATGCGGGCGTCCCGGTAGTAACGCTCCACCGGGTACTCCTGCATGTACCCGTAGCCGCCCAGGATCTGGATGGCGCAGTCGGTCACGAAACTGGCCGTCTCCGAGGCAAACAGTTTGCACATGGCCGACTCCAGGGTGTGGCGTTCGCCCGCGTCGTGCTTAAGGGCCGCCTGGAGGGTCAGCAGGTGGCTGGCCTCAATGCGGGTGATCATGTCCGCCAGCATCCACTGGATGGCCTGGAAGCGGGCGATGGGCTGGCCGAACTGCTGCCGCTCCTTGGCGTAGCGGAGGGCCGTCTCGTAGGCCGCCCGGGAGATGCCCACCGCCTGCGCGCCGATGCCGATGCGCCCGGCATCCAGGGCGACCATGGCGATCTTGAACCCCTCGCCCTCCTGGCCCAGGCGGTTCTCCACGGGGACCCGGCAGTCCTCAAAGACCAGTTCGCTGGTGGCCGAGGCCCGGATGCCCATCTTGTGCTCCACCTTGCCCACGCTGAAGCCGGGCGTCCCCTTCTCCACGATGAAGGCGGTGATGCCGCGGTGCCCGAGGGACTTGTCGGTCATGGCAAAGAGGAGGACCAGGTCGGCGAAGGGGCCGTTGGTGATGAAGTGCTTGGTCCCGTTGATGACGTAGACGTCGCCTTCGCGCACGGCCGTGGTCTTCTGGGCCGCGGCGTCGGAGCCAGCCTCCGGCTCCGTCAGGGCGAAGGCCCCGATCTTCTCGCCGCGGGCCGCTGGCCGCAGGAAGCGTTCCTTCTGCTCCTCGGTGCCGAAGACGCTCAGAGGGTAGTTGAAAAGGGAGTTCTGCACCGCCATCACCACCGCGGTGGAGGCGCAGGCTTTGGAAATCTCCTCCAGGGCCAGGACGTAGGAGACGGTATCGGCCCCGCCGCCGTCATACTCCTCCGGCGCCGTCAGGCCCAGGAAGCCCAACTGGGCCATCTTGCGGATGGCGGCGAAGGGGACCTCCCCCTTGGCGTCCATCTCCGCGGCGATGGGTGCCACCTCGTTCTCCGCGAAGCGCCGCGCTGTTTCCTGCACCATTTTCTGCTCTTCGTTGAGGGTGAGATCCACGGCTACAACCTCCTTGTTCTAGCGTGACTGCATGTATTTCCACATCGGCGAAGGCCCTTTCGGGCTTCCCGGCTCACGCGGCGTACTCGTAGAAGCCGCGGCCTGTCTTGCGGCCCAGGCGGCCTGCCGCCACCATCTTGCGCAGGAGGGGACAGGGGCGGTACTTCGGGTCGCCCAGGTCCTTGTGCATGACCTCCAGGATGTACAGGCAGACGTCCAGGCCGATGAGGTCGGCCAGGGCCAGCGGCCCCATGGGGTGGCTCATGCCCAACTTCATCACCGCGTCTATGGATTCCGCGTCGGCCACCCCTTCCATCAGGCAGTAGATGGCCTCGTTGATCATCGGCAACAGGATGCGGTTGGCGACGAAGCCGGGGGAGTCGTTGACCAGAACGGGCGTCTTGCCCAGCCGGAGGGCCAGGTCGCGCACCAACTCCACCGTGGTCTCGGCCGTCTGCAAGCCCCGCACCAGTTCCACCAGGGGCACGAGGGGCACGGGGTTCATGAAGTGCATCCCCATGACCTGGCTGGGGCGGCGGGTGGCCGAGGCGATCTCGGTGATGGAGATGGACGAGGTATTGCTGGTGAGCACCACCTCGGGCCGGGTCAGGCGGTCCAGGTCCCCGAAGACCTGTTTCTTCAGGTCGGCGTTCTCCACCACCGCCTCCACCACGAAGTCCGCGTTGGCAACGGCCCCGAGGTCCGTGGTGGGATGCACCCGGGCCAGGGCCGCCTCGGCCGCGGCCCCGTCCACCTTCCCCTTGGCGACGAACTTCTCCAGGGAGCGCCGGATGTTGGCCAGGCCCCGGTCCAGGGCTTCCTGGGCCACGTCTACCAGGATGACCTGGTGGCCGGCCTGGGCGAACACCTGGGCGATGCCGCTGCCCATGGTGCCAGCCCCGATCACTCCCACCGTGCGGATCGTCTGTTCCACCATGGCACTGACCTCCTTGTCTTTGTGCATGGGACTCGCAGGAGATGGGCCGTCCTGGCCCTCCCCTTCCGCCGCCCGCATTATAGCAAACTTTGGGGGGATTGGCTAACCGGCCCCCTGGGGGCCTCGCCGCAGGGTGGCCCAGGCGAAGAGCCCCACCCCCAGGAGGCGCACTCCGCCGGCCAGGAGCATGGCCTCGCGGAGGCCCACGGCCTCGGCCAGGGCCGAGCCGACCAGGGGCGCAGCGAAGGCCGCCAGGTTGATGGCCACGGTGTAGAGGGCCACGTAGGTCGCCCGTTCGTTTTCGGGGGCCAGAGCCAGGCTCACGTTGAAGAGGGCCAGGCTCAGGCCGGCCCCGAACACCCCTCCCCACACCGAGACGCCCAGCAGGGGCGAGAGGGTGGTGGAGAGGGCGGTCAGGATGGGGTAGAAAGCCAGGCCGCCCGCGCCCCACACCAGCATCCGCTCTTCCCCCCACCGCCGGGCCACCTGTCCGCTCAGCCAGTAGCCCACGATGGTGGCCAGCGTGTGCAGGGTGGTGAAGGAGCCGATCCAGCGGTCGCTGGCCCCCAGGACCCGCACCCGGTAGATGGAGTACAGGGCCGCGGGCAGGTACAGCCCCCAGTGGTAGACAAAGGCGCTGAAGACGAACCGCAGGAACCTCTGCTGGGTCGCCAGCCGTCCCCACGCGGCGCGGACCTGGCCCCACCGGAGCCCGGCAGGCCCCGCGGGGCGCGCCTCAGCGAAGGTCTCCGGCAGGCGGATGCGCCGCAGGTACCGCAGGCTCAGGAGCGAGGCGCACGCTCCCACCCCGAACAGCACCTGGTAGTTGAGGGGGAAGGGCGTGAGGTCCAGCCACCAGCCGCCGGCCATGGCCACCAGCATGGTGGTGCCGGCCAGGATGACATTGCGCCGGCTCACCACCAGCGCCCGGTCCCGGGGCGGGGCCATGTCGCCGATGAGGACAGTGATGCCCAGGTTGAGGACCGCGGCGGGGATGGTGGCCAGCGCCACCAGGAGGACCACGGCGGCGATCCGCCATTGGGTGCCCAGGAGCGGCGCCAGGGCCAGGAGCCCGTAGGCCAGGCGCTGCCACACCACCGTCTGGAGGAGGAGGGCCAGCCGCTTCCCTCGCTGGTCCAGGAGCCTGGCGGCCGGCACCGGGACGACCACGTTGACCAGGGCCGGCAGGGCGGTCAGGAGGCCGATCTGGAAGGAGGTCGCACCGAGGCGGACGGCGAAGACCTCCAGGAAGGTGGTGCTGACGCCGTTCAACACCCCGAACCAGAAGGTTTCCAGGTAGAGGTTGCGTTCGTTGGCCGCCTGGCGGGGCCCGAGCAGGGCGAGTTCAAGGGAGGCCGCCATCCTGAGGACAGCCCGCCCCACAGAGAAGCGCGCTCGGACCCCCGCTGCCCGAGCGCGTGCTTTGAGGAGGGATGTGCGGCGGGCCAGGGCCCCTCGGGAGGGCCTAGCCTGCTTGGTTCTGCTCATGGGCCAGGACTGCCTTGAGTTTGTCGTAGGTCTGGGTGAGGAGTTCCGGCATGACCCGGGTTTCGGCCATGATGGGCATGAAGTTCGTATCCCCCTCCCAGCGGGGGACGACGTGGACGTGCACATGTTCCGAGATGCCGGCGCCGGCAGCCCTGCCGATGTTCACGCCGATGTTGAACCCGTGCGGCTTGAGGGCCTTGCGCAGGACGCGCAGGGACAGGTTGATGAGGTCCATGATCTCCTGGCGGGTCTCGGCGTCCAGGTCTTCCAGGGAGGGGGCGTGGCCCCGGGGGATGATCATCAGGTGTCCCGTGTTGTAGGGGTAGAGGTTGAGCATGATGCAGGCATGTTGGCCTCGGTAGAGGACCAGGTTCTCCCGGTCCGCGTCGCTGGCCATCTTCTCGCAGAAGACACAGCCATCGTGTTTCTCGCTCACGAGGTACTCCATTCTCCAAGGTGTCCAGAGGCGTTTCATGATGTTCCTCTTTTTCCGAGCGCCATGTGGAGAGGGCCAGGCCCTCCCTGCCGGCAGATTATACCCAGCCCTGTGCTCCCTGTCAACGGGCCGCGAGGGAAGAGGCGACGGCGCGTTCGGTGAGGAAGGGTCAGCCCGCCCCGGGGATTTGTTGGGAGGGGTCTTGCCGTGCTCTTTCAATGGCAGGGGTATCCCCCCGCAAGGCTGCGCAGAGGGATACCCCTGCCACGTCAACGGCTTCTCTGGAGACAGCCGTCTGGAGGCTCAGGCCCCCGCCACCCGCGGCACGGTGGACGACGCCTTGGGCAGGACCGCCACACGCGCCCCCGCCAGCAGGCCCGGCAGGACCTCGTCCAGCGCCGCCTGCACGCTCGCCGCCGGCCGGAAG
>DAOTYM010000449.1:0-6706 GCA_034434775.1 Anaerolineae bacterium
GGGCCTGGGCCAGGGTCAGTTCGTCTACGCCCGGCGGGGGCGACATGGCCGCGGCGACAAGGACCTGCATCGGCGCGCCCAGGCAGATGGCCACGGGGAGGTCCCCTTGGGCGCGGCTCCAGGCCAGGTGCGCCCCGCGCCCCTCCACCAGGCGAGCGGCAAAGCGCCTCCCATCCAGCCGCAGGAGGCGGTGGAAACTGAGGTTCTGGGCGCCGGAGCCCGGGTCCCGCAGGACCATCACCCCGGCGGTGACGTACGGTCCCGGGTCCGATGGGAAGTGGGTGAGGATGGGGAGCGTCGTCAGGTCGGGCGCTTCCACCACGACTTCATGGAAGGGGGCGCTGGCCACGCGGGGCGGGGGTGCGGGCTCGCGCAGCGCCCGGGCCAGGGCTTGGGTGAGGCCCTCTGGGGGCACCCCGAGCCCCAGAGCGATGGTCTCCCGGCGGGCGCACAGCCCGCCCACCACCGGGAAGGGGCTCCCCGCCACGCGGCGGAAGCGGGTGGGGTGCTCGCCCGCATCCAGGAGGGCCTGGGCAACCTGGAAGCGCGGGTCCAGTTCCTCCTCCACCTCCCGCAGGAGGCCTGCCCGCGCCAGGTGGTCCAACAGGGTTCGCAGGTCCATGAGAAGCAAACCTCGCTAGCCTGATAGTGCGTGCTTCGCGCCAGACGCGTGGCCCGCCGGGCCGGCCCGCTCCCTAGCGGACGGTGGTCAGGATGACGTTGCGGGCCCCGGCCAGGCGCAGCATCATGCTGACCTGGCCGGCCGTTTCTTCTGTGACCAGGGCGACCATGTTGCCGCCCCGACCGGCGCCGCAGAGTTTGGCCCCCAGCGCGCCCCCCTGCCGGGCGGCCTGCACCAGGGCGTCCAGGGCCGGGCAGGAGACGCCGATGGCCTGGAGCAGGCGG
This sequence comes from Anaerolineae bacterium, assembly GCA_034434775.1. Lineage (GTDB taxonomy): Bacteria > Chloroflexota > Anaerolineae > DTPP01 > DTPP01 > DAOTYM01. The sequence continues at coordinate 907 of DAOTYM010000449.1, forward strand.
TGGTTCTCGTCCATCAGGGCGCCCAGTTCGTCCAGACGCCCCCGTTCTATGGCCCAGCGGGCCTCCTGGGCGATGCGCCCGATCTCGTCAAACCAGGCCTCGTACTGGTCTGGGGCTTTCTCCCAGGCGCGGCGCACGTCTTCCACCACTTCCCGGGTGGAACTGGGGATGCCCGTGTCGCCGATGACGAGGGTGAAGGGGCGCTGGACCCAGAAGATCTCCAACTTCTGGCCGCGCACGTAGTAGACCGGCTTGCCGAAGGCCACCACGGTGTTGTCAATGCCGCTGGGGTTGCCGTGGTGGAGGATCTCCGTCTCGTAGGCCAGGTCGGAGATCTCCTGGGAACTGAGGTACTCGTCAAAGTAGGCGACCAGGGCGCGGATGAGGGCTGTGGCCACGGCCGCGCCGCTGCCCAGGCCTCGGGCGATGGGGATGGTGGAGCGGATGGAGATGGTGAGGTCCGGCGGCGAGCCCACGCGGAGGCGGTGGAGGGTGTTCACGATGGTGCGCCGGATGGGGTGATCGTCGTCCACCTCGTCCAGGTAGAAGGACTGTTCCAGATCGTGGGCGTGGACCAGGATGCCCTGGCGGTAGGGCCCAGGTTCCACGGTCACTTCCGCCTGGACCTCGGCCACGGGCACGGCGATGGCCGGCCGTCCGTAGACGACGGCGTGTTCGCCGAAGAGGATCACCTTCCCTGGCGCGCGTCCGACCGCCATCCGTCCCTCCCGCATCCCGACACGGGACATGATACACCAGAGGGGGGCCTTCCGTCAACCAGGTTGCGCAGGGGCGCCGTCCCACGGTGCCCGCTGGAGAGGTCCGACCTAACCCCCGGCCCCGGGGGCGATCCGCGAATCGCCCCTACAGGTCCGCGGGCGAGGAGGGGGCCGACCTACCCCAGCCCCAGGGGCGATTCGTGAATCGCCCCTACAGGTCCCCGGGCGGGGAGAGGTCCAACCCACCCTCCTTCCCTTGGACGCGCTTTGCCCGCGCGTCTCCAAGGGGCCCTGCCGGACGGCCGTCCGCCTTGCCGGCCGGGCCATTCCGGCTTATACTCTGCCCGACACCGCTTCACGCAGAGGAGGCAGGGCACGTGCAAGAACCAACGGTCCAGCCAGACACGCCAGGGGCAGCGCAGGCCGTCTCGGGGCGGCACGTGGTGTTCCTGATGACCCTGGGGCACCTCATCAACGACCTCTACGCCAACGCCCTGACCCCCATCCTGCCTGTCCTCATTGACCGGTTCGGCCTTTCCATGACCCAGGCGGGGCTCCTGACCACCCTGCGCATGCTCTCGGGGCAGGTCTCGCAGCCCTTCTACGGCTTGCTGGGAGACCGCCTGGGCAGGCGCTGGCTCCTGGGCCTCGGCCCCCTCCTGACGGTGGGCCTCATGGGCCTGGCGGGCTGGGCCCCTACCTACAGCGTCCTCATCCTCTGCGTGGTCCTGGCGGGAATTGGGTCGGCTTCCTTCCACCCGCAGGGGGCGGCCGTGGCAGGGCAGGCGAGCGGACGCCGCCACGGCCTGGGCATGGGCATCTTCCTCTCGGGAGGCATCGTGGGCGTGGCCATCGCCCCTTGGCTGGTGGTGCCCCTGGTCTCGCGGTGGGGGTTGCGGGCCACCCTTCTGGCCGCGGTGCCTGGCCTCTTGGTCGGGGCCTTCCTCTGGATCCGCGAGGGAAGGCTGCCCCAGGTCCACGCGGTGGGACGCCGCACCTGGAGGATGGACTTGGGGGATAGCGCCAAGCCCCTGGCCCTCCTCCTGGCCATTGCCGCTTGCCGCACGGTCATGGAGAGCAGCATGATCACCTTCCTACCCGTCCTGATGCGGCAACGGGGGTTCTCCCTGATGGGTGCTGGAGCCATCCTCTCGGCTTTCCTCCTGTGCATTGGCGTGGCGTCGGTGCTGGGCGGCTACCTGGGCGACCGCTGGGACCCCCGTCGGGTCATCGGCGTGACGCTGGTCCTGGGCATCCCCTTCCTGCAGGGGTCGCTGCGCGCAGAGGGGGCCCTGATGGTGGCCTTCTGGATCGTGAGCGGGGTCCTTTTCCTCTGCTCGTCGTCGCTGAACGTGGCCCTGGCCCAGCGGCTGGCCCCGGACCACGCCGGCACCGCCTCCAGCCTGATGAGCGGGCTCGGATTGGGCCTGGGAGGGGTGGGGGCCACCCTTGTCGGCCGCCTGGCGGACGCCATCGGGCTGGTGCCGGCGTTCCAGTGGCTTTCGTGGCTGCCCCTGGTGCCGGCGGCCCTGACGCTCCTCCTGCCGGCCATGCCGCGGGCCTTCGTCCAGACGGCCGAGGCTCCTCCCGCGGCCGGGAAAGGGACGGGGTAGGAAGGGACTCGGGCACCCGGCCTCCGTCTATCCGGTGGCCGGTCCGCGGAGGGCGCCGCTCAGGGCGAGGACCCGTTCCACGGCCCGGGGGACGAGGGCCGCCGTCTGAGAAGAGAGGCCCATCCCGAAGTCAAAGTCGTGGCCCCGCAGGGAGAGAAGCACCCCCCGCGCCCGCGCTCCGTAGAGGTCGTGGGCCAGGGCCAGGACGGTGCAGGGGTGCATTTGGTGGGGGACGAGGGCTTCCCTGGGGCAGACCTCCAGTTCCTCCTCGTGGAGGGGGCCGGCGATGGGCTCCACGTGGGCATCTACGAAGATCACCAGGTCGTACTGGGCCACCGTCTCCGCCAGGTCCGGCACCAACTGATGGAGGAGGAGGGTGTCCACGGCGTGTCCCAGGTCGTCAAAGCCGTCGTCCTCCTCGCCCAGGGGTGGGCGGCCCAGGCGCTCCCGCAGGGCGTTGACCACGAAGAAGCCGGCGCCATCGTCGCGCCGGTAGAGGTTGCCGAAGCCGATGACAAGGGTTCTGGACACGGTTCACCCCTCCTGAGGAGATGCAGAACGGCCGCCATCCCCGCGCCAGTATATCCGCTCACCCCGAAAAGGTCAACGGCCCCCCTGCGTTCTGTATAGGGGACCTTCTGCCTCCTCGCAAAACCTGAGGCCCGGAGCGGGCCACGCTCTACCTTCCCATCCTGGGCTGGCCGATCCAGAAAAAATTGCCTGCAGTCAGCCTGATCCCACTTGACTAGAACGTTTGTTCGTGTTATAATAGGGGCGTGAGGAGGAACAAATGTGCTACTTTGCCCCGGGGAATAGACGCTGGAGCGGCGGGGCAGAGAGGAGGGATCCCATGACCCTTTCCAAACGGCAACAGGATATCCTGGAGTTCGTGAGCGAATACTGGCGCCAACACCGACGCCCCCCGACCGTCCGCGAGATCAAGGAAGGGCTCGGGCTCAGTTCCACCTCGGTGGTGAACCACCACCTGGAGGCCCTGGCCCGCAAGGGGTACATTGAGCGCGACCACGGCGTCTCCCGCGGCGTCAAGGTGGTGGGGGCGGACTACCGGCGTTTCCTAGCCGAGGAAATCAACGTGCAGGTCCCCTTCTGCGGCTACATCAGCGCTGGCCAACCAGTGCCTGTGCCCGATGGCTCCGTAGCCCCGGATTCCTACCTGGAACTGACGCGGGAGATCGTGGGGGATGAGAAGGACCTCTTCGCCCTCCAAGTGCGGGGCGATTCCATGGTGGATGCCCTGGTCGGCGACGGCGACATCGTCCTCATGAAGCGGGTGCCGGACATCAACAACGGCGACATGGTGGCCGTCTGGCTGAAGGACCCCGGGGAGACCACCCTCAAGAAGTTCTACCGGGAAGGCGACCTCGTCCGCTTGCAGCCGGCCAATCCGGCCTACAGCCCGATCTACACCCATGCCGCCAACGTGGAAATCCAGGGGAAGGTGGTGGTGGTGATCCGCCAGTTGGCCCGCCGCCCAGTCTAACCCCCAAGGGCATCCCTCTCCCTCCCTTGCCCCGGAGAGCCTCGGCTTCCGAGGCTTTATCCCCACGACGCTGCAGGACCTAAGGAGGGGTGCTCTTACGCCTGGGAATTAGAACAAATGTTCTACTTTCTGTGCGGAGGCTCCCGAGATGGTGAAACAGCAGGTCTTGGAGGCGCAGGCCAGCCGCATTGAGCAGGTTCTGGCCAGCCACAAGATCGCGGCGCGCGTCTGGGGCGGCAGGGTGACGCCCCGCTATGTCCAGTTCCACGTCACGACGGCCTGGGGCACCCGCCTTTCCCGGGTGGTGAGCCTCTCCGAGGAGATCGCTATGGCCCTCGGGGCCAGGAACTGCCGCATCCAGCGGCGGAACGGCGCCCTGGAAATTGAGGTGCCCCTGGAGGAGGTGCGGGGCGTCTCGTTCCTCTCCATCCTGAAGCAGGTGCGGCACGTGCCCCCTTACACCGCCCTCCTGGGCGTGGACGAGGCCAACCACCCCCTGTTCGTGCGCCTCCCCAGCCCGGAGGTGGCCCACGTCCTGGTCGCCGGCACCACCGGCTGCGGCAAAACGGCCCTCCTGCGCAGCATGATCCTCTCCCTGGCCCTGGGGAACCGGCGCAGCGCGCTCCAGATGGTCCTCATAGACCCCAAGCAGCGGGGGTTTGCCCCGCTGAAGGACCTGCCGCACCTCCTGCGCCCCATCATCTGCGAGACCCCCGAGGCCCTGGAGACCCTCCAGGCCCTGGTGCGGGAGATGTTGCGCAGGGACCGCGAGGGCCGTTCCGAGCCCCGCATCGCCGTCTTCGTGGACGAACTGGCGGACCTGGCCCAGGAGGGGGGCGCGTCCTGCACCGAACTCCTCACGCGCCTCGCGCAGCGGGGACGGGAGGCCGGCATCCACCTGGTGGTGGGGACGCAGAAGCCCACCAGCCAGATCGCCGGCCCGCTCTTCAAGAGCAACTTCCCCGTGCGTCTGGTGGGGCGGGTGGCCTCGCCCGAAGACGCCCGGGTCGCCGCGGGCATCGGCGGGACGGGGGCGGAGCGCCTCCTGGGCCGGGGCGACTTCCTCGCCGTGGCCTCCGGCGAGGTCATCCGGTTCCAGAGCGCCTATGCCGATGCGGGGGAGACCAGGTTCATCCTGAGGCACCTGGGGCCCGGCGGCCGCTGGGAGGGGGTGCGGGCCCAGTGCCTCCAGGCCGAACCGGTGGAGGAGGGGAAGGCCATCCAGCCCAGGCAGTGGGCGCAACGGTTTCTGCGGAGGGAGCAGGCGGCTTCCTCCGAAGCGTCGGCCGCGTCTCCCAGGTGAACTGCACGCACAGAGGAGGTGATGGGAACATGCAGTCGGAGATCTGGTTGAGGGAGGATGTCCTGAACGCCCTTCGGGCAGTGGCAGAGGCTGGCATGGCCTCGGCCCTGGCGGTTTCGGCACCGGATTCGCCCTTCGGGCAGGGGTACCGGCAGGGGTTCCTCGTCGCCCTCACGGCCGTGGGCGCAGCCTTCGGGCTGCAGACTTCCCTGGCCCCCTTCCTGCGGCTCGGCGAATCCCCAGACGGATCGGAGGTGAACTCGTGGAACGCCTCAAGCGTATCGCTGTGATCGGCCTGGTGGCCTTCAGCGCCACCTTGAGCGTCCTCGTGCTGAAGGAACTCAGCACAGACGCCACAGCCATGCTCATCGGGGTCGGCTTCGGGTTCCTCTCCAGCCTGCCCCTGGGCATCGGCCTCCTCATCTGGTCCCTGCGCACGGCGAACGCCGAGAAAGCCCGCGCCGAGCGCCCCTCCAACGCGCCGGTCATCATCGTCACGGGGGGAGCGCAAGCCCTCCCCAACGCGTGGGACGGAGGCCCCATGTGGGCCCCGCCCAGGGAGTTCCTGGAAGCCCCGGGCGTTACCTACCGGGTCCTGGGCGAACCTGGGGAAGAGGCTGGCCCAGCCTGGGGAGGCAGCGTGGTGGAGGGCTCTTGGCCTTCC
>DAOTYM010000450.1:0-13814 GCA_034434775.1 Anaerolineae bacterium
GCAACTGGACGAAGCCAAGAACCCCGACGGGGCCACCGTCATCCTGACCATGCTGGAGCAGAGCGCACACCGCGCCCGCAGGCAGTTTGAGGACGCCCTGCGGGCGCGAGGGCGCGTCCATGGGGAGCGCGTTGCCTGGGGGTAGCCTCGGGGACCGGTCACGAGGGCCACAGGCCGGGGATGGCCCGGCCGCAGGTGGGACACCGGCCTCCGTCCAGGGAGACCTCCAGGACCGCGAAGTGGATCCGCTCAATCAGGAGCGTGCCGCAGGCGGGGCAGCAGGCGACGCGGCCATCGGGCAGGCTCTGGTAGTGGCGGGCCTCGTGCAGGGCTGGTGCGGGGGTGGGCGTGCGGAGGGGCATGGGGGAGGGCGCGGGGGCCGTTGGCGAGGCAGGCACGGGTTCCGGCGCGCAGGAGGCGAGCCGCGCCAGGGGCAGGCAGGCTAACCACCCGAGGCCTGCCCTGAGGAACCATCGGCGGCTCACCCGCGGTGGTGCGCGGCGGTCCATCTCGTGCCCCCTCCCAGTCTGAACTATACCGGCTTGAGGGCAGGCTGTCAACTCTGCCCTCAGCCTGGCCTCGCCGCCTGGGGCGGCACGAGATGGGACCGAATCACGCGGCGGCTTCCCTTTGCCGCGGCCCGAGGTCCGTGGTAGAATCGCCCTGCGGCCTTCCCAGCGGCGAAGGTGGACGGGCTGGGGGCGCGCGAGGAGAAGACGCTCGTGGGAGGCTCCTCTGCCAACGAATGCCTGCGGACGGGCCGGGCATGGACCTTGCTCTCCCTGGCCTTCCTGCTCCTTCTGACCTGGCTCTTCCTCGGCCCTCTGTGGGGCCAGCCAGGCATCCCCAACAGCGCCGATGGCCTCCTGCACCTCCACCGGGCGGCAGGGGTGGCCCGGGCCTGGAGGGCGGGGGTGCTGTGGCCCCGCTGGCTTCCCGAGGCGTACCAGGGCCTGGGCGTCCCGGTCTACCACTACTACAGCCCCCTGTTCTACCTGCTCCTCGCCCCGCTGCACCTCCTCTCCCTGCCGCTGGACCTGGCCACCAAAATCGTCCTCACCGCGCTCTCCGTGGCCTCGGGCTTGGCCGTCAACGCCTGGCTGCGGCGGCTCCTCTCGCCCGCTGCGGGATGGGCAGGGATGGCCCTGTACCTGGCGGGGCCTCACCTGTTCCGGGAGTACGATTTCCAGGGCGACTACCCCCAGTTAGCGGCCCTCCTCTGGCTGCCCGTGGTCTTCTGGGCGTTCACCTGCCTGTACCTGGAGGGGCGGGGGCGCGATTGGCTCCTTGCGCCCCTGAGCCTGGCCCTCCTGGTCCTCGCCCACAACATCACAGCCCTGTTAGGGGGTCTCTTCCTGGGCCTCTACTGGCTGGCCCTGCTCCTCTGGCGCCGTTCCTGGGCTGGATGGCGGCGGGGCCTCCTGGCGGGCCTCCTCGGCATCGGCCTTTCGGCTTTCTTCTGGATGCCGGCGCTGGGCGATGTCCCGCTGGTCCGGGTGGAAAACCTGCGGAAGGGGTTCTTCCATTACAACCAGTACTTCGTTTCTCTGGCGGACCTCGTGGCCCCACCGCCGATCCTGGATAGCCGGGCCCTCAACCCGCCCTTCCCCCACCATCTGGGCTGGGCTGCCTGGTTGGCCCTGGCAGGCGGCGTGCTGACCGTGGGCCTCCCTTCCCTGCGCCGTAGCAGCTGGGCTTCCGTGCAGACCTGGGCAGCGGTAGGGCTGGCCCTCGCTGCCTCGGCCCTCTCCCTCACCCAAGCCTGGTCCGCGCCGGTGTGGGAGCACCTGCCCGGCCTCGCCCTGGTCCAGTTCCCGGGGCGGCTCCTGGGGCTGGCCGCGCTGGGAGTGGCGCTGGCCGGCGGTGCCGCTGTCGCAGCCTGCCACCACCGCTGCTCGTGGGTCGCCCTCTCCTGCTTGCTCCTCGTCATCGGCCTTGCCAGTGGCCCCTTCCTCTTCGCCCGGCAGCCGTTCCTGCCGATCGCCCACCTCACTGGGGACGACACCCAGGCCTACGAGCGGGAAAGCCGCATCTGGGGCCTGGCCAGCGGCAACGAGTTCCTGCCCCGGTGGGCGGCCTTGCCCGAGCCCTTTGCCGGCCGGAACGCGGAGGCCGCCTTCCTGCCGCCGGGCGCGGAGTGGGCCTGGGAGACGCCCCACCGGGCCGTGCTGCAGGCAGAAGGGGGGAAGGCTCTGCCGGCCGGGCGGTTGACCCTGCCTGTGCACTACTTCCCGGCCTGGCAAGCGAGGGTGGACGGGGCCTACGAGGTCCCCCTCGCCCCCGGGCCTGGCGGCCTGGTGGAACTGGACTTGCCGCAACCGGCCCAGCACGTGTCCCTGGAGTGGCGGGGCACAGCCTGGCAACGGCGGGGCGAAGGGGTGGCCGCCGTGGCTGGAGCGCTCTGGCTTGGGGCCCTCGCGCTGGCTGGCCGGCGGCGCGCTTCCCTGGGGCCCGAAGGGCGCAGGACGCCGGCCGCGGCACAGCCAGGGACCGAAGGAACGGGTTCGTCCGTTCCTGCGCGGGGGGCGTGGCTCCCTCTGGGGCTCCTCCTGGCCTTGGTCGGGGCGCGGGAGGCCATCGCCGCAAGCGGCCTTGACCGAGTGTGGCGTGCGGCCCTGGCCGAAGCCTTGTGCAGGCCGGCTCACCCCCTCCAGACGCCTCTGGGCGGCGGGGACCAGCCGGAGGTGACCCTCCTCGGGTGGGACTGGCTTGCCTCTCCCGCGCCCAGGCCAGGGGAAGAGGTACGCGTGCGCCTCTATTGGGAGGTGCGCGAGCCGGTCCCGGAGGCGCTGCACAGTTTCGTCCACCTCTACACGCCAGCCCTGAAGCGGAGTTGGGCGGTGGCCCAGAACCAGAACCCCGGGACCATCCCAACGGACACCTGGCCGCCGGGTTTCTACGTGGTGGACGACCTGAAGGTCGCTTTGCCCCTTGACCTCCCACCGACGTCGTACGCGCTGGTTGCGGGCCTCGTCCGTGAGGACGGCGAGCGGCTGGCCGTCCCTGGCAACGAAGAGGGCCTGGCGTTCCTGGGACAGGTGGAGGTACGCCCCCTGCAGGCCGGGCCGCGCCAGCCCTTGCACCCGAGCGTGAGGACGCCCGCGCTCTTTGAACCCAACCTCCTGCTTCAGGGGTACGACCTCCTGCCGGACCCGGCTGGGCCGACCCTGCGCCTGTACTGGGAGGTCCTCCCCTCCGCCCAGGTTCCGCCTGATTACCTCACTTTTGTCCACCTGGTGAACGAGGTGGGGGAGGTGGTCGCCCAGTACGACGGCCCGCCCCTTGCGGGGGTGCTTCCTCCCAGCCGGTGGCTCCCCCGAAGCCTGCTCGTGGACCGGCGTCCGTTGCCGCTCCCGCAGGACCTCCCGGGCGGACGCTACGTCCTTCTGGTGGGCCTTTATGACCCGGCGACCCTCCAGCGGGCCGCTATCCAGCCGCGCAGGGGCGCGGAGGGGCACGTCCTCGCCGCCGACCGGGCGCTGGCGATCCCCTTGGAGGTACCCCTGCAACCCTCGCCCTGAGGGGGACGAGAGAAGCCCACCCCGGGCGCGGGGTGGGCTCTCCGTTTCCGCCGTGCGGCTTGCTACGAGGCCGGCCTCATGGGAGAACGCGAATGGTGCGAAGGGACGAAGCCCACAAATCCTCAGAGAAAACGGTTGAAGATCTGGGGCATTCGCCAGACTCGTGCCATTCGTGCTCCGTTCATTCCCCGGCGACGGTGAAGCGGCCGCCGTCGCTCCGCCCGAAGACCTCCGGGAAGTACATCTCGTAGGCCTGGGCCGGCATGGTCAGGAACTCGCCGGGGAGGGAGGCCCGCATCAGGTAGGTGTATTCGTAGGTCCCCGCACCCAGGTAGGTGGTGAAGAGGGCCACCTTCTCATCCCGCAGTTCGGCGTGGCTGGGGAGCCACCACCAGGACCACCACTCCTTCTCGCCCACCCGTTCCACCCGCGGGCCTTGCTCGTACGCGCCGCTGGTGGTCTGCAGGCTCACGTCTATGGCCTCGCAGCCGGCCGGCAGGGGGTCCTCCACCACCAGGTAGTAGAGGCTGTAGGGCGCGACCAGGGTCAGTTTGACGCGGATGACATCCCCCACCTTGGCCTCGGTGATGGGCTTGCCCGGGGCCTCCACCAGTTCGTACTCCCGGTGGACGAGGATCCCGCGGTCCAGAGCCTTGACCTCCTCCACCGGCAGGTAGTAGCGCAGGTGGGCCGTGTAATAGAGGCGCCCCTTCCCCGTCTGGCCGGCAGCAGGCGCCGGGCGCTCCAGGACCAGGCGGTTCACCTCCTCCCGCAGGAGGTCGGCCACCTGGACCCGCAGTTGTACGGCCTGGTCCACGTTGTCGCGGGTGGCCGTGCCCTCGCCCAGGAGTTTGTCGTTCAGCGTGGCGCGCCAGGAGTAGTCGGCCTCCAGTTCGCCGGTGGCCACCATCCAGTCCGTCAGGGCCATGAGGGCCCAGGCCGTCTCCTGGGTGGTCTCCCAGCGGCCCTCCTTGCGGGTCACCATCAGCCAGCGGACGACGTTGGGGGCCAGCGCGTGGTCCGGGCGCAGGCGAGCCAGCATCATCAGGACGATGGACGTGGTGCGCGAGTCGGTGTTCATGTTGTAGGAATCCCGGGTGGCCTCCTCCCAGTGCGCGCCTGTGGCGCTCAGGATGGCCTGGCTGACCAGGTCGCTCACCAGGGTGTCCACGCGGGGCTTCATGGCCGCCTCCGCCTCGGGGACGCGGCTCAGGGCCATGGCCAGCAGGGCCTTGCCGTACTGGGAGAGGCGCTCCCGGTTCTCGTACAGATTGACCATCTGGCTCGTGGGCATCCCTCCGGCCTCCCGGGAGGCGGTGTACTCCGCCAGGACGAAGAGCATGAAGGCCTGGGCGTTGGCCTTGTAGGTGGCCTTGAGGTCCGCGGTGCTGTAGAGGTGGTCCCGCAGGAAGCGCGCCGCCCGCTCCATGACGCTGGGGTCCACGGCGAAGCCAGCACGGTCCGCCTCCAGCAGGCCCCAGAGGGTGTAGGCCGTCAGGAAGCGGTTGCTCTCCTCGGTGACCCACCACCCCCAGCCGCCATCGTACTTCTGCTCGGCGTAGATGCGCTGGAGGGCCATCCCCACCATCTGCGGCAGGCGTGTCTCCAGGTCCGGCCGCACGATCCCCAGGTTCTTGAGGGCCCGGTAGGTCATCACGTTGGGCAGGAAACGGGAGACGGTCTGCTCAATGCACAGGTAGGGATAGTGCTCCAGGTACCGCAGCCCTGCCTGCATCCCCGCGGCCAGGCTGGGCTCCAGTTGCACCGTCAGGTCGCCCTGGGTCGGGTCCAGGACCTTGGGCAGGGCGATGGCCTCCAGCCGCGTCTCGCCAGGTTCCACCTGGCCGGCGGTGGCCACCACCTCCGGGGTGCTGTAGTGGTAGACCGGCAGCGTGACCTCCACGGCGTCGGAGGCCGCAGCGCCCACGGCGGCGAACTGGACCACGGCTTGCTCCGTGGGCGGGACGGACACCGGCCAGGTGACCTTCACCAGGCCCTTGGCCGGGACCTCCACCTGGCGCGCCGTGGGGGCCTGCACGTCCAGCCCCTGGGCCTGGAAGCGGACCTCCACGGGCATGTCGGCGTCGGTGTTGTTGTGGACCACGGCCGAAAGTTCCGCCCGGTCGCCGATGACGAAGAAGCGGGGCACCACTGGCCGCACCAGGAGGGGCAGGGTAACCACGAGGTCGGCCTGGGCCTCGCCGATGAGGGTGTCGGCGGTGATGGCGCGGGCGTCCAGCCGCCAGGTGGTCAGGCTGTCGGGCAAGCGCACGGTGAACTGAGCCTGCCCTTGGGCGTCGGTCGGCAGGGCTGGGTTCCAGTAGGCCGTGTCGGGGAACTCGCGCCGCACGACCAGGCCCTCGCCGGGGCCGCCGCCTCCGCCCTTGCCGCCGGGCGCGCGGAGGACCTCTTTCACGAGTTCCTCAGTGAGGACAGCGAGGCTGGTGGCGGTGCGCACGGCCAGGCCCCGCTCCTGCCAGTAGCGCCCGAAGAGGGTGCCCTGCTCCGCGCCGCCCAGGGCCAGGACGGCACGGTCCACCAGGGCCAGGGAGAGTTCCGCCTGCACCGGGTTCCCCTTGGCGTCGGTCACGCGGAGGCGGAAGGTCACCTCCTCCCTGGGCCGCGCCTCGGGCTTGTCGGGCGTGATCTCCACCCGCAGGCGCTTGTGCTCCGCTGGCACGTGCAGTTGCACGTACCCCACGCGGAAGGAGGGGAGGGGCTCCGTCTCATCCGGCCCCTTGACCAGGACCAGGCTCACGAAGACGTTGGGCGTGAAGGCGTCCTGGATGGGGATGGAGAGGGTCTCGCTGTTGCTCTGGAGGGTGATGACCTGCGACTGGAGGATGCGGCCCCGCTCCACCGTGAGGAGGGCCTTCACCGGGCCGGCGTAGGGCGAGGTGACCAGGACCTTGGCCGTCTCGCCCGGGGCGTAGCGGTCCTTATCCGCCACCAGGTCTATGCGGTGGTGGGTCTCCCGCCGCCAGGGGACGTACTCCCCCTTGCGGCCGGCCACCCACAGGTAGGTGGCGGAGCGGACCTCGTTCCCGCGCTCGTCCTTGGCCCGGCCGACGATCTTGTAGGTGCCGCCCTTCTCCGGCGTGAAGGTTACCAGGGCATAGCCGCTCGCGTCCGTGGTCACGGTCGTTGTGTAGACCGGCACGTCCTCCACCCCGAAGTCCCAGTAGATGCTCCCGTCCTCCGCCTGCTTCTGCACGCTGTACCAGCGGTGCTCGTTGACGACCACGGTGACCGGCACGTGGGTGACGGTGATGGCCTGGGTGCTCAGGGTGATGAGGTGGACCGACTCCTCCTGGCCCGCCAGGCCCACGTAGTGTTCGGGCTTGAGGCCGATGTAGAAGGCCCCCTTGTGGACCACCAGGTCGGTGCGGGCGGCGACTTCCTGGCCATTCACGTCGGTGACGGCCACGTCCAGGACGAAGCGCTGGCTGAGGGTGCGGCCGGCGATGTCGGCGGGGACCTGGAAGACGAAGCGGCCCTCGGCATCCGTGGTCCCCTGCCCCTCGGCGATGACCTCACCGAAGCGGCCCATCTCCTCCACGCGCCGCCCCGTCCACTCGTAGTCCACGAAGTCGTACCCCGGGTACCCCTCCGGCTGGAAGAAGTAGTCGTTGGTCATGCAGGTCCAGCGGACCTGGGCCTCCTTGACCGGCCCACCGAAGTAGTAGGTGGCCTGGGCCGTGGCCTCCACCATGTCTCCCTGGATGTAGGCGTCCCGGTCCGTGCGCACCTCCACCTGGAACTCTGGCTTGCGGTACTCGGCCACCTGGAAGGAGCCGCTGAACTCGTAATCGCCGGGCCCCTTGAGGTTGACGGTGTAGTACCCCAGCGCGGCCTTCTCGTCCAGGGCCAGTTCGCCATCCAGGGTGCCCATGCTGCTCAGGGTGTGGGCCGCCTGGTAGAGCTGTTTCCCTTCCCCGTCGTAGACGGTCACCAGCACCTCTTCGCCCGTGCCGGGCAGGGTGTAGCGGGCGTCGTCATCCCCCCGCAGGAAGGCCTTCCAGCGCACCGTCTGGCCCGGCCGGTAGATGGGGCGGTCGGTGTAGACGTAGCCCAGGTAGCGGGCGCGCCCGAACTCCATCGGCAGGTTGAAGGCCCACGGGGAGATATCGCCCTCCCAGGCACTGCTCGCGGCCACCCACCCATCGCCATCCTGGGCCAGGGCCAAGAGGGCCTCCCAGAACTGGGTGCGCGCCGGGAAGGTGGCGTGGAAGAGGCCCTGCGCATCGGTGCGGCCGCTCACATCCACCTGGGCGCCGTCCGTCACGCGCACCGGCACGTTGGGCACGGGCTCCCCCGAGGCCAGGTCGGTCACCCAGACCAGGGCCTCCTCCGCCGTGTACTTGAGGGCGAGGTTCCACCGGGTGACCACGAGGATGAAGCGGTTCCCTATGTCGTTGGGGTCCTGTTTCAGCTCTGGCGACCGCGCCTGGAAGTAGTACAAGCCTGGGGGCAGCGCACCGGCGTCCTCCGCCAGGGGCACGGCGATCACGTGGGCCTCGTTGGGCGGAGCCTCCACCGCAAGCGTCCAGGAACGCTCCAGGTTCTCGCTTGGGGGCTTGTACTTCTGCCACCGCGACCAGGTGTCGCCCGTGTTCAGGGCAACGAAGTCCTTGTCCGACAGGCGGTACAGTTCAAACTCCAAGGTGGAGAGGTTCACCACGTTGAGGTAGGCCACCGTCGGCGTGTAGGCGCTGTAGACGCCCATCTGGTAGCCCGGGCTGATCAGATTCAGGGAAGGGTCCAGGTTCCGGGTGCGGAAGCGGACCACGTAGTCCTTGCCCAGGGTGTTGCCGTAAGGGTCGGCGATCTCCGCGCCCAGGGTGACGGTGTAGGCCGTGGCCGGCTTCTTATCCCAGGAGATCCAGAAGCGGTTCTCATACTGGTCCCAGTAGGTGTAGACCTGGGTGGGCTCGGGCAGGATGGTCGTGTGGGGCATGATGGTGGCGAAGTCCATAGGGCTGGCAAAGTAGATGGAGATGCCGCCCCACGGGTCGGCCTGCTGGTCGCCGTCGGCCGGGTCGGTGCGGACGATGGACGGCAGGGGCACCACCCGGAAGGTCCAGGTTTCGTCCTTCTGGATCGTGCCCTCCCCTTCCCGCGCCTGGGCGCCGGCGCGCAGGCGCGCCACGTAGGTCACCCCCCAGTCCAGCGGCGCGGCGGGCTGGAACTCCAGGACGCGGCCCTCATCCTTCCAGACGAAGGACCCCGGCACCTGGACCTCGCTCCCCTTGGGCTGCAGGGTGAAGCGGGCTTCGGTGGAGGCCCTGTCCATGGCGTAACTGAAGGTGATGCTGATGGCTGCTGTGGGTTCCACCAAGTCGCCCGTGGGGTAGTGGCTGAGGACTTCGGGCGCGCTGGTGGTGAAGCGCCAGGAGAAGTCCTCCTCCAGGGACAGGCCGTCCACCGCCGTGAGGCCGGCGGACACCGTCGCCACGTAGGTGGTGCCCGGCGCCAGGTCCTGCGTCGGCTCAAAGGTGTAGATGGACGTGTTCAGCCACTGCCCCTTGCCCTGCACCGCGGGCGAGAGGCTCAGGGGCTGGGGGAGCGTCTCCTGCTCGTCCAGGGCTGTCAGGGGCACGACCGGCCGGTTGAAGACCACCGCCAGGCGGGGGCGGGGCGCCACGTCCCCCGTCCCGTCGGCTGGCTGCACCTCCACCACCTCCAGGTAGCCCGCGGCGCGGAAGGCCAGGGTGAAGGGGTGGCCCAGGGGCAGGCCGGACAGGCTCTTGGCATCCCCCTCCAGGGTGACCTGGTAGCGGGTGCCCCGCTCGTAAGGGGCCGAGGGGGTGAACCGCACCACCTCCCCCTCCACCTTCAGGTCGCCGGACACGGCCGGCGCGATGCGGAAGGCCGCCTGCACCGAGGCCGGGTCCATCGCCTGGTCAAAGCGGAGGACGACCGGCGTATCGGGAGGGACCTCCTCGCCCTGAGCCGGGCGGGTTTCCAGCACCACGGGTGGGGCGGGCGCGGCCAGTTTGCCGCCGGCCGGGGCCCCCGTGGGAGGCTGGGGGGCGGTGGGCGTGCCACCCACCGGCACGGAGACGGGCTGGCACCCGCCCGCCACAAGGCCGATCAGGGCCAGCACGGCCAGGACCTTGGAAAGACGGAACCGACGCATCGTAGACCTCCTTGCTCGCACCGGGTGAGACCCCTTTCCGGGGGCCTGGCACCCGCTTGGCTACTCCCATACACGGAACGCGACCACCGACGTTTCCCACCGGCGCCCGGAGCGGTCGCGGGCCACGGCCCGCACCTGGTGCTCCCCGGGCTGGAGGGGCCACCAGACCTCGTAGGGCGGGGCCTGGAGCACGCGGAAAACCTTGCCATCCACTAGGATGGTCACCTCGTCCAGCACAAGGCCCGTGCTGGCGTGCACCGTGAGGGGGATGCGCTGGTGCTCCCGCGGCAGCGCGGGCGAGAGGCGGTACTGGCTGTTGGGGGCCGGGCTGGCCAGGGAGATGCCTGACCGCTCAGGGCCGGCCCGCACCGCTTCCGGGGCGTTCCCCGCCCGGGCGGAGGCGAGGACCAGCGGCTCCCCCGCCTCCTGCGCCGGCTGGGCCGGCTCCCCCTCTTCGGCCGGGAGGTGGAGGGTGCACGTCTCCCGGGGCTCGGTGCCAGCGAGGAAGAGTTCCTCCCGCTGGCGCGGGCAGGAGGGCCCCGGCAAGAGGCCGCTTTCGGCGCAGACCACCACCCGCACCAGCCCCGGCGGCTCCACGAAGGGGAGGACCGGCTGCCCCCGGAGGGCTACCTCCATGAAGTCGTGCCAGATGGGCGCCGCGCCATCCACGCCGGAGACCCAGTACATGGGGGCGCTGTCGGCGTTTCCCACCCAGACGCCCACCGCGAGTTGCGGCACGTAGCCCAAGGTCCAGTTGTCCCGCCAGTCGGTGGTGGTGCCGGTCTTGGCCGCCGCAGGGCGGGAGAGGCGCAGGGGGCTTCCCTCGCCAAAGCCCAGGAGGCGGGCGCGGTCGTCCGAAAGGATGTCGGTGATGAGGTAGGCGACGCGCGGGTCCAGGACCGGGCGTGCCTCCGCCGGCCTCGGCTCCCAGACGACGCGCCCCTGGAGGTCCTCCACCCGCAGGATGGCCCGCAGGTGCGGCAGCCTCCCGCCGTTGGCAAAGGCGGCATAGGCCCGCGTCAGTTCCAAAAGGGAGACCTCCCCTCCGCCCAGGGTCAGGGCCAGGCCGTAGCGGTGGCCGGCCTCCAGGCTGTGGATGCCCAGGTCGTGGGCCAGGGTGAGCAGGGTCTCCACCCCGATGTAGTTCAGGACCTTGACGGCGGGGATGTTGAGGGATGACCCCAGCGCCTGGCGCAGGAGGACCGGCCCGTGGAACTGGAGGTCGTAGTTCAGGGGCACGTAGGCGTCTCCCTCCCGGGTGACGAAGGGGGTGAGCACATCCTCCACCAAGGTGGCGGCGGTCAGGGGTGGGCGGTCGGGCGTGGCCCGGGCCGGGTCAAAGGCGGCGGCGTAGGTGAGGGGCTTGATGGCCGAGCCGGGCTGGCGCAGGGCCAGGGCTCCGTTGACCGCGCCGCTGATGCGCGGGTCAAAGTAGTCGGGGCTCCCCACCATGGCCAGGACCTCCCCCGTGCGCGGGTCCAGGGCCACCAGCGCGGCGTTGTCCACCCGGCGCGGCGGGTCATCCCCGCCGGGCGAGGTCAGCCGCTCCAGGTGGCGGCGGATGATCCGCTCCGCCTCGCGGTTCAGGTCCAGGTCCAGCGTGGTGCGCACCACCAGGCCGCCCTGGGCCAGGGTGGCGGGGTCCAGTTCCTGCTCCAGGATGCGCTGGACGTACATCACGAAGTGCGGGGCTTGGATGGGGAAGGGGATGGCGGCGAAGTGCAGCGGTTCGGCGGCCGCGGCGCGCGCCTCCTCCGGGGTGATGTAGCCGCGGCGGACCATGAGGTCCAGCACCACCCGCTGCCGGAGGCGCGCCGCCTCGGGGTTCTCCAAGGGGTTGTACGCGGTGGGCGACTGGGGCAGCCCCGCCAGGAGCGCGCACTCGGCCAAGTCCAGTTCGCCCACGTGCTTGCCGAAGTAGGCCTGGGCCGCGGCCTCCACGCCGCGGGCGTAGTGGCCGTAGTAGGTCTGGTTCAGGTAGAGTTCCAGGATTTCGTCAGGGGTGTAGGCGCGGCTCAGGCGCCAGGCCAGGACGGCCTCCCGGACCTTGCGCCAGAGGGTGCGTTCGTTCCGTTCACCCTCTGCCAGAAGCAAGGTGCGGGCCACCTGCTGGGGGATGGTGCTTCCGCCGGCAACCACCTCGCCCGACCGCAGGTTGAGCCACAGGGCCCGCAGGAGGGCCAGGGGATCCACCCCTGGGTGGTGCCCGAAGCGGGCGTCCTCGGTGGCGATGGTGGCCTGCCGCAGGGCCAGGGGGATCTCTTCCAGAGGCACGGGCACGTGCTTGCCCACCCGGGGGTTGATAGCCTCGTACAGGAGGCGGCCCGAGCGGTCCACGATGAGGATGCTGGGCGCAGGCACGCGCTCCCCCACGGTGTGGACGTCGGGCAGGTCCCGCAGGGCGCGGGCGCTCCACAGGGCCAGGGTGGCTGCCAGCACCAAGGCGGCCACCCCGGCCACCTGCAAGGCTCGGGACCAGGGGCGGGGCAAGTGCATATGGAACTCCAGCCGTGGTGGACGCAATATCACCGGATAAGACGTTGAGGGAAAGAGGGTGGTTCCACCATTCCCATATTATACCACCATTCCGATGCCGAGGCCCAACGGCAACGCTACGGGTTGTGGTCGCATTTTGGGCGGGGGAAAGGGGCGTCGTAGGCGGCGGGAGCGAGGGCTCTGTAGGGGGCAATTCATGAATTGCCCCTACAGAGCTCTTCCCATCCTCCGATTGTGGAGAGGGCCAGGGGGAAAAGGCGAGGTCCGGGTGCGAGCAGCAGGTGGAGAGTGGGTACCCGAAGGCCGAGGGCATGGGCGAGGCAGGGAGCGCCCGGCGCCTTTCGTGCTCAGAGGTCGCGGCGTTGGAAGAGATACGCGGCTGCAGCCAGCGCAGCCGCAGTGTACAGGAGGGTGTAGAGGACCATGGCCTGGCTGGGCGCGCTGGCCGAGGTGAAGGGCGTCGCGCCCAATTCCCGCAGGAAGGCGGGCTGCATCAGGTAGGCGGCGCGTTTGCACATCGCCTCGCTGGGCACCAAGAGGCTCACCACGATGCCGGTGTTCACCGCCGCCTCGTTGCGGACGTAGGCCCCGAACTGCTCTATCCACCCGGCGATGAAGGCCAGCCCGTAGAGCATGAGGACGACAAGCCCATTGGCCATGGTGGAAAGGCGCGCCCCACCCAGAAGGGACAGGGTGAGCACCACCAGGCCGCTCAGGAACATCAGGGCCACCCCTTCTACAGGGTGGGGCGGCACGTAGCGGGCAACGGCCCAGGAGACGGCCATCACGCCCGCACTCATCAGGCCGACGAAGAGGGCGAGCATCGCCCCCAGCCCCAGCCACTTCCCCACGACCACTTCCCACCGGCGCAGGGGCTTGGTCACCACCGTGTGGATGGTCCCCGAGGCCACCTCTCCGGACAGGGTGTCCACCGAGAGCACCACCGCCACCATGATGCCCAGGAAGTTCACCACGTACAGGCCGACGATGAGGAGGCCGCTGAGCATCTCCACCAGGAACGAGGCCCCATCGCTGAGGGCCTCACGGTACATGAGGGAATAGCCGACGCCGAAGAGGGCCAGGAAGGCCAGGCCCAGCGCGGCCCCGATCCAGAGGAGGCGGCGCCGCTGCGCTTCCCGGAAGGTGGCCTCGGCGATGGTCAGGACGTTCATGGTGTCGCCTCCTCCTGCATGATGCGCACGAAGAGTTCCTCCAGGGAAGGGGGACGCGGCGTCAGGGCGTAGAGGTGTGCCCCGCCCTGCACCAGGCACTCAGCGATGGCGGGCAGGACGTCCTCGTCCTCCAGGGCGAGGGTGAGGCGCGCCCCATCCTGGGAGACGATCCGTCCCCACCGCGAAAGCCCGGCCACCAGGTCTGGCGTGAGGCCTGTGGCGCGGATTTCCACCTCCAGCACGCCGGCCGTGAGGTCCTCCAGGGTGCCGGCCCGCACCACCCGCCCGCCCTTGAGGATGGCCACTCGGTCGCAGGTGACCTCCACCTCGCTCAGGAAGTGGGAGTTGAGGAAGACCGTCACCCCCTCCGCCCGCAGTTCGCGGATGAGGTCGCGGACCTCCCGCCTCCCCAGGGGGTCCAACCCCGAGGTGGGCTCGTCCAGGAAGACCACATCCGGCCGGTTGAGGAGAGCCTGGGCCAGGCCG
>DAOTYM010000451.1:0-2317 GCA_034434775.1 Anaerolineae bacterium
TGCGCAGGCTGGGCGCACCCCAGAAGGTATCCACGTCCTGCATGAAGGTGAGGTCGCCGGCGAGGACGAAGGCCGTCCACCCGCTGGGGACCTGGCGCGGGGGCGCGCCGTAAAAGGTGTCAAAGTCACAGACCTCTCGCGGGATCACGTTGGGCGGGTTGCAGGGGTCCGGGGCCCGCGCTGGGAGGCCGAAGGCTCCCCACAGGAGGAAGGCGAGCAACACGGCCGGAGGAAGCCTGTGGAAGCGGTGTGTGCACCCCTGGGTCTGCATGGCGGAAGTATAGACCCTTTGGCGTTCTCCGTCAAAGCGCGTCTCCCCGCGGGGATTCCGCGGAGCGTAGGGAAAGCGTAGGGGAAGCGTATAGACAATCCCCATGACATCATGTATAATAGTTGTAGATATATGGATATACAAGATATGGGCGGCACGGGATTCCGAGGCCGCAGGATGTGAGGAGAGGAGGACCTCAGTGGATACAGCCGTGTTGGACGCCATGCGAAGGCGCAGGAGCATCCGGAAGTTCAAGGATCAGGACGTGGGCGACGAGGCGGTGGAGACCCTGCTGGAGATGGCCATGTACGCGCCCAGCCGCCTCAACAAGCGCCCGTGGCACTTCCTGGTCGTCCGCAACCCAGAGGTGCGGCGGCGGATCGCCAGGGAACTGCACGTCCACTCGTTCCTGGAGGGAGCGCCGCTCCTCATCGCGGTGGCGGCGAAGCCAGAAGTCTCGCCAACCTGGCTCATGGACGTGAGCGCGGCCATCCAGAACATGCTGCTCGCGGCCGAAGCCCAGGGCCTGGGGGCCGTCTGGGTGGGAGCACCGGGCACGGCGGAGTGGGAACCGGTGGAGACAGTGCTGCGGGAGATGCTCGCTATCCCCGAGGAAGTGCGGGTTGTCTCCCTGGTGGCCGTGGGGTACCCGGCCCAGGAGGTCGCCCCCCACGACAAGGACCTGCACTTTGACCGCACCCGCGTCCACTACGAGCGGTGGGGCAACCTGCGGGGGCTGGACATGCAGGACCTGCAGGAGGAGTACCTACAGCACGTCCGGGGGAAGCGCGGGGAGGCTCCCAAGAGCGTAGCCTTGGAGAAAGAGGAGGATTTGGCGATGGCAGAGGCAGAAGAGAAAATTCGGGTGGCGCCGGAGGTCTGCGCGTTCGTGGACGACGACCACCTCACGTTGACCTTGGAGATCTCGCTCCCTGGCGTGGAGAAGGATTCCATCAACCTGCGGATGCACGCGGACAGTTTCGCCCTGTCCGCTCCTCGCCAGGGGACCAACATTGAGTACGTGGCCGCAATGGCCTTCTGCTGCCCGGTGAAGCCGGAAGAGGCAGAGGCGATCTACGAGAACGGTCTCCTGCGGGTGGTCGTGCCCTTCAAAGACCTGATGGAAGACGCGGTGAAGATCCCGGTGAAGTAGGGACGCATGCTTACAATAACGATAAAGGAGGAGCGTCATGGCTGTGAACGTGGGAGAGAAGGCCCCGGACTTCACCCTGCCGGCGGCCGATGGCAGCAAGGTCTCTTTGAGCGACTTCCGGGGGAAGAAGCACGTGGTTCTGTCCTTCCACCCCCTGGCCTGGACGTCCGTCTGCGGAGCCCAGATGCTGGACCTGGAACTGCACCAGGCGGAACTGGAGGGACTGAACGCGGTGGCCCTGGGCGTGAACGTGGACCCGGTCCCCAGCAAGGCGGCGTGGGCCAAGGCCCTGGGCCTTTCCAAACTGCCCTTGCTTTCGGACTTCTACCCCCACGGGGACGTCGCGGCCAAGTACGGCATCCTGCGGAAGGAGGGGTTCAGCGAGCGGGCGGTCTTCGTCGTGGATAAAGACGGCGTCGTCCGCTTCGCCAAGGTCTACCCCATCCGCCAGGTGCCAGACCTGGGCGAGGTGCTGGAAGTGCTCAGGTCCCTGGGCTAAAGGCACAAGGGTTTTCCGTCGCCTCCGAGGCATCGGAGGGATTCCCCTCAGGTACAGGGCAGGGGCGAGGCCATGCCTCCTCCCTGCCCTTCCTTTCTCCCCGTCCCACAACTTGCCAAACCGGTACCCCTGTGCTACAATCCCGCTCGCTGCTGGAAAGCAGGCAGCCCACGGTACGCGAAATCCCGTGGGTTCGCCGTTTCTGACGCCTTCATCACGGCACGCAGGTTGCACCATCCCTGCCCAGCAGGCAGCAACGACGAAAGGAGTGGATAGAGTCGCTATGTACCGACGTAGAACTCCCACCCCTCTCCAGACCCTGGAGCGCCTACTGGAAGGGAGGTGGACCGGCTGGATCATCAACCTCTTGGTGATCCCTGCCCTCCTCCTGGCG
>DAOTYM010000452.1:0-1762 GCA_034434775.1 Anaerolineae bacterium
TCCCTGGGGGTCACCCAGAGCAGTTTCATCCTCTTTGACCGCACCCGCCGCTTCGGGTACGTGGCCGCCGAGTACCAGGCCCACCCAGACGATACCGCGAGCCGGGTGCGCATCCCCCTGGACGGCAACCCCCTGATCGCGCGCCTGGTGGAGGAGCGGCGCCCGGTGGCGGTGGCCGACCCCAAGAACGACCCCCTGACCCGGCCCATGCGGGACGTGGTGGACCTGAGGCGCATCCAGTCCATGCTGGTGGTGCCCCTCGTGGTGCGGGGCGAGGTGGTGGGGGCCATTGACCTGGACGCCACGGACAAGCCCCGGGTCTTCCGCGAGGACGAGATCCGCCTGTGCCAGTTGCTGGCCAACCAGGCCGCGGCGGCGATGGAGAACGCCAGCCTCTACGCCGACCTGCGGCGGCGCAGCGAGAACCTGGCCCGCCTGAACGAGGTGGGGCGGCTGCTGAGCGGCCAACTGGCCACCGACGAGGTGATGCGGGCGGCGGTGGAAGCGGGGGTCCGCCTGCTGGAGGCCCCCTTCTGCGGTCTCTTCATGGCTGAGGGGAGCGCGCCGCCGAGGCTCAGGACCTGGGCTGGCGAGGGCCCTCCCCTCTCGGCGGATGAGGCCGGCCTCTCCCGGCTCCTGGAACAGCCCTGGAGGGAGAGGCGGCCCCTGCTGGTGGAGGACCTGGGGGAGGATAGCCGCTTCCTCATCAGCGAGGTGATGGCCCTTTCCCCCTACCGCTCGGTGGTGGCCGTGCCCCTGGCTGGCGAGGAGGGCTTGCCCGCGCCGGGCGTGCTCCTCGTGGCCGATGAGACGCCCCACCGCTTCGGCCATACCGACCAGATCCTCCTCGCCACCCTCGCCGACCAGGTGGCAACGGCCCTGCGCACAGCGCGCCTCTACGAGCAGACGCGCCGGCGCGCCGACGAAATGGCCCTCATCAACGAGATCGGCCAGGCGGTGGGCTCCCTGCTCCACGTGGAGAAGATTGTCTCCGCCGTGGTCCACGGCCTGGCCGAACGCCTGGGGTATCCCCTGGTCTCCATCTACCTGGTGCAGGGGGACTTCCTGGTCCTCCAGGACCAGGTGGGCTACAAGACCGTCCTCTTGCGCCTGCCGGTGAGCGAGGGGATCATGGGACGGGTGGTGCGCACGGGCGAGGCGGTCTTCGTGCCAGACGTGCGCCAGGAACCGGACTACCTGGGGGCCGCGCCGGAGGTCGTTTCGGCCATCGCCGTGCCCGTGCGCCGGGAGGCGGAGGTCCTGGCCGTGCTCAACGTGGAGGAGACGCGGCCCGGCGTCCTGGGGGAGGCCGACGTGCGGGTGCTCACGGCCCTCGGAGCCCAGATCGCCGTGGCGATGGAGAACGCCCGCCTCTACCAGATGCAGCAGCGCCGGGCCACCCAACTCCTGACCATCAACGAGATCGGGCGACGGGCGGCCTCCATCCTGGAGCCGAAGGAACTCCTGGAGTTCGCCGCCAACGCCATCGCCCAGGAACTGGGCTACTTCCGCGTGGCCATCCTCCTCCGGGACGAAGAGGACCCGGAGTACATGGAGATCGTGGCGGCCAACGCCGCGTTCTGGCCCATCATCCCACCGGGGTACCGCTGGAAACTGGGGGAGGGGCTCATCGGCCACGCCGCCAGCACCGGCCGGACCATCCTGAGCAACCGCGCCCTGGAGGACCCCCGCACCAAACGGGTGGGGGAGTGGGCGTCGCCCTCGTCGGTCTCCGTCCCCATCCGCATCGGGGGCGAGGTGG
>DAOTYM010000453.1:0-4996 GCA_034434775.1 Anaerolineae bacterium
CGTCCACGGTGGTCTCGGGCGTGGCGTAGAGCCCCACGTGTTCCACTCCCAGGAAGAGGCGCTCGCCCCGCGCCTCGCGGATCCAGCGCAGGACCTGGGCCACGCGCCGCGTCAGGCCATCGTAGTCCTGCGCCGCCAGGCACTCCGGGGTGATGAGGCTCGCGCCCATGCCCAGGCAGGCAGCCCCAGCCTGGATCCAGGCGCGGATGTCCTCCGGCGTGGCCTTCACCAGGGCGGTGGGCATGCAGCGGGTCCAGGGGCAGGGGGCCAGGAGGGCGCGGAGGAAGTCCGGCCCGCCGAGGCCGCTGGCCGGGAAGACCTTGACGATCTCGGCTCCCAGTTCCTCGGCCTGGCCGATCTCCGAGACGCTGCCGCAGCCAGGGATATAGGCGACCTTGCGGCGGTTGCAGAGGCGGGCCACCTCCGGGTTCAGGTCTGGCCCCACGATGAAGTTCGCGCCGTAGGCGATGTAGAGGGCCGCGGTGGGGGCGTCCACCACGGTGCCCGCCCCGAGGATGACGCCCGGCAGGTGGTCCGCCACGTACCGGGCCAGTTCCAGGAAGACCTGGGGGGCGAAGTCGCCGCGGTTGGTGAACTCCACCACGCGGCTTCCGCCCGCGGCGCAGGCCTCCACCACCCGCTTGCAGACCTCCGGGTCCGGGTGGGTGAAGATGGGCACCAGGCCCGAGCGCAAGATCTCCTGAAGGACTGTCAGTCGGTCAACGCGCGCCATGTCATCCCTCCTCAGGTCCAATGTGGTCCGTCACCTGCCCTGCGGCCTCCCGCACCAGGAACACCCGCGCGCTCAGGGAGGGGAGGAGAACCTCCCGCGCGTGGCCTCTCTGCACCACGACCCCCTCCTTTCCAAAGGTCCCGGGCTGCCAGAGGTCCTCAAGCACTGCCCCGTCCGCCACCAGGGGGCGCAGGCGCAGGTCCACCCGGGCCGGGCCTGCCCCCAGGTTGAAGAGGGCAACGAGGGTCTCGCCCGGCGCACGGCGGGCGAAGGCGTAGACGTCCTCTCGGGCCAGGAGGGGCAGGAACTCGCCGCGCCGCAGGGCGACGTGGGCCTTCCGCAGGGCGATGGCCGCCTGGAACCAGGCCCGGAGGTCGCGGTCCCACTGCGCCTCGTCCCAGGGCATGCTGCGGCGGCAATCGGGGTCCGGGCCGCCGGCCAGGCCGACCTCATCCCCGTAGTAGATGCAGGGCGCGCCGGGGTAGCACATCTGGAACAGGGTGGCCAGTTTGACCCGGGCGCGGTTCCCCCTTAGGAGGGTCAGGAGGCGGGGCGTGTCGTGGCTCCCCAGGAGGTTCAGTTGGGCGAGGCTCACCTCCCAGGGGTAGAGGGCCAGGAGCCGTCGGACCTGGCGGGCGAAGGCCTGCACCGTCAGGCGGCGCAGCCGGTAGATGCCGTAGGGAAGGCCCACCTCCAGGTCGGGGCCGCCGAAGAAGCCCAGCACAGCGCGGCTGAAGAGGTAGTTCATCACGGCGTCAAACTGGTCCCCCTGGAGCCAGCGGCGGGCGTCCCCCCAGACCTCCCCCACGATGTAGGCCTCGGGGTTGACCCCCTTCATCCGGCGGCGGAATTCCTGCCAGAACGCGTCGTCGTCAATCTCAAAGGGCACGTCCAAGCGCCAGCCATCTACGCCTTCCCGCACCCACCGTTCCCCCACGTCCCACAGGAACTCCCGCACGCCGGGGCAGTCGGTGTTGAACTTGGGCAGGGCAGGGAGGCCCCACCAGGCCGCGTAGTTGGGCTTGCGGCGGGGCGAGTAGGCGTGGAGGGGATATCCCTTGATGTGGAACCAATCCAGGTAGGGCGAGGCCGGGCCGTTTTCCAGGATGTGGTGGAAGGGGAAGAAGCCGCGGCTGGCATGGTTGAACACACCGTCCAGGACGATGCGGATGCCGCGCCGGTGCGCCTCGTCCAGCAGGGCCCGGAAGGCCTCGTTGCCCCCGAGGAGGGGGTCCACCTGGTGGTAGTCGTGGGTGTGGTAGCGGTGGTTCGCCGCCGACTGGAAGATGGGGTTGAAGTAGATGGCCGTGATGCCCAGGTCCTGGAGGTAGTCCAGGCGGGCGAGGACTCCCCAGAGGTCGCCCCCCTTGAACCCTTCCCGGGTGGGGGGCGTGTCCCAGGGCTCCAGGCGGACCCACGAGGGAAGCCGCCCGCTGCGGGCAAACCGGTCCGGGAAAATCTGGTAGAAGGTGGCGTCCTTGACCCACTCCGGCGTCTGCACCGGGGGACGTGTTCCTGTCATCGGAAAGACCTCCTTAAATAGCGCAATGGGATTCTCCCCAGGGTAGGGGCAAGCCGTAAATCGCCCCTGCCTGGAACCCCGATTTGAGTCGGTGGCCTGGCAAGGCCGTCAACGAATGGAGGAACACGAATAAACGAATTGCTTGCACCCGGGCCGGGTCCATTCGTTTAATTCGTTGGCCATTCGTTGACGGCTCCTCTCCAGGAGGTGTAGGACGTGCCTCCTGGCGTGCCGCCTCTTACCTGATGCACATGGGGCGATCCGTGAATCGCCCCTACCGGGGCGGAGGCAAGCCAAGGGCTCTACCGTATGTGAAGGTGAAGTTAGAACCGGCCCACCGCCCCAGTTGCCCAGAAGGGGCACCCTTGCTATAATGTCCGTGCGCCCCAGGGCAGAAAGCGGCCTTTCCCCTCCGTGTGTCGCCCTTTGGAAAGGGGGAGGGACCGCAAAGCAAGTGTTCCCCCAGAGGGGGCTTGATGACCGCACCGACCTCGCCATCTGAAAGCCCTGCCCTCCGCCGGGTGTTGGCCACCCTGCAGGGCGAGCGGGCGGACCGCGTGCCTTTCGCCTTCTGGCGGCGCTTTCCCGAGGAGGAAGGCGACCCCGAGGCCCTGGCCCTGGCCACCTGGGAGTTCGCCCAGGCCCTGGGCACGGACCTGATCAGGCTGGTGCCCGGACCCTTCTACGCTGTGGAAGACTGGGGGGCCGAGGTGCCCTACCCCAGCCGCGGGGACGAGCTTCCCGTCCTCCGGCGGCCCCTCATCCGCGAGCCCGAAGGGTGGCGCGACCTCCTTTCCTTGGACCTGGAGGCTGGCGCCCTGGCCCGCGAATTGGAGACCCTCCGCCGGCTCCTCCTCCTGACCCGCAAGCGGGTCCCCGTGCTGATGACGGTCTACAGCCCCCTCACCCTGGCCTACCAGATGGCCGGGGACCGGCTGCTGGACCACCTCCGCAAGGCACCCCAGGCGGTGCACTTCGGCCTGGCTGTCATCGCCGAGACCACTGCCCGCCTGGCCAAGCGCGCCTGCCGCCTGGGGGCGGACGGCCTCTTCTTCGTCGCCCACCTCACCCCCCGCGCCCACCTGACCGAAGCCGAGCACGCCGCCTTTGGCGAGCACTACGACCGGGTGGTCCTGGAGGCGGTGCAGGGGGTCGCGCTCTGCACCGTCCTGCACCTGGGCGGCGAGGGGCCCTTCTTCCACCTGGCGGACCGCTACCCCGTGCAGGCCGTGCACTGGGATGCAGGGAACGGCTCCCCCTCCTTGGACCAAGCCCTGCACCTCACGGGCAAAGCCCTCGTGGGCGGGCTGCGGCCCGAGACACTCCGAAGCGGCTCGCCCGAAGAGGCCGCCCGGGAGGCCCAGCGCGCCCTGGAACTCACCCAAGGCCGCCGCCTGATCCTGGCCCCCTTCGGCGACCTCCTCCCCGGCACCCCGGAGGCCAACCTCCTGGCGGTGCGGGAAGCGGTCTACGCCTTTTCGCCCTGATCCCCTGCGCCAGACGGCCCCTTTCGCAAGAGGACCCGGATGATCTCCGTATCCCGGGCGCCGAACTGGTACTTGTACTCCTCCGCCCCCTGCAAGAAGTCAAACACGGCGCGGCCGGCCTCAATGGCATCCCGGATGGCGAAGGCCACAGCCGCCACCCCGGGGCTGACGCGCACGTAGCGCGGGTCGTAGCCGGAATTGTAGACCCAGATGCGGTCGGCGTAGTCAAAGCAGAGGAGCCCTGCCGCAGGCTCTCCCTCCACCTCCAGGAGCGAGAGCCAGAGCCACCCCCGTTGGAGGAGGACCTCCGCCACGGCCCGGAAGAAGCCAGCCATCTGGTCGTCCATGAAGGCGTGCTTTGCCGGGCTGCTGGCCCGGTGGAGGGCCAGGAAAGCCTCCACCGCGGTTGGCAGGTCCTCCGGGGAGGCGGCCCGCCACCAGCGGAAGGAGGCCTCCCTCTGGAGCCGCCGGAGTTTGCGGCGGAGTTCGTGCCGGTCCTTCTTGGAGAGCATGGCCAGGTAGGCCTCCCAGGTCCCCGGCAGGGGGATGACCGGGGAGACGTCCTCCCGCATCCGGTGGACCTCCAGCCCCTGCCGCGCGGCCAGCGCGGGCAGGACCTGGTGCGTGAGGGAGGCCTCGGGGAGGTTGCACAGGTCCACCACGTCCCAGGGCGGCGCGTCGGCGCTGGTGAGGAAGTCCACGAAGGCCTTGAGGACGGCCTCTTCCGCCCCGGCCGGGGCGATGACATCCAGGTAGTCGGAGACCTCTATGCACCCCACCAGGTTGAAACGCCGCTCGTGGGGCGACGTCTCCAGGTAGAGGGGCACGATCCCCACCAGATCCCCCCCATCGCGCACCTCCAGGATGTAGAGGTCGCCCGTGCCCAGGTGGCGCCACCAGGTGGTCTGCCATTCCCAGGTCATGAAGAGGTTGTCAAACCGGCCGGCGCGGACCAGCGCGTTCCACTGGGGACGCAGGAGGTCAAACGCGGCAGGGGAATCATGGACGGTGAAAGGCATGGCCCTTTTCCTTGGCTGGTGTCGGGGGCATTATACACCGGCCTGGGGGCTCCAGCAAGGCGGGAGGTCCTTTGCTGCCCCCTTTCCTCCAGACAGGGAGGTAGGCAGAGTGCTGGACCACAATAAAAAATTCCGTTTTCGGCCGTGCAGGTCACGGTTGCAGTCTCATAGTAGGGGCGCACGGCCGTGCGCCCCTACCCAGGATTACATATCGTCAAGAACCACCGTGGCGTAG
>DAOTYM010000454.1:0-3840 GCA_034434775.1 Anaerolineae bacterium
TTCACCACGGCCTCCAGCGGCCTGGCCGAGAACCGCGTCCAGGCCCTGGCCCTGGATGGCGCGGGGAACCTCTGGGTGGGCACCTACGGGGGCGGCGTGAGCCGCTTTGACGGCCACACCTGGGTCACCTTCACAGCGGCCGACGGGCTCGGGAGCGACCAGGTCTACGCCATCGCCGTGGACACGGCCGGCAACCTCTGGTTCGGCACAGAGGGCGGGGGCGTCAGCCGCTTTGACGGCGCGACGTGGACTACCTACACCGTGGAGAACAGCGGCCTGCCCGACAACGAGGTGCGGGCCATCGCTGTGGACGCCAACGGCCACCTCTGGTTCGGCACCTACAGCGGCGGCGTGGCCTGGTTTGACGGTTCCTCTTGGACCACCTTCAACACCCTGAACAGCGGCCTCGCCTCCAATCAGGTCAACGCCATCGCCGTGGACGAGTCCGGACGCCTGTGGTTCGGCACGGGCGGGGCTGGGGTGAGCCGCTTTGACGGCACCTTCTGGCGGACCTACACCACAGCCGACGGCCTGGCCGGGAACACCATCTACGCCATCGTTGTGGACGGGGATGGGAACGTCTGGCTGGGCACCGACGCCGGCGCGAGCGCCTTTGACGGCATCTTGTGGACGAACTACACCGCAGCCGACGGCCTGGTCCACAACCAGGTGCGCGCCCTCGCCGAAGGCGCGCCCGGCGAGATGTGGTTCGGCACGGCGGCTGGCCTGAGCCGCCTCGCCAGCGCCACCTGGACCACCTACCTCACGGCCGATGGCCCCGTGGACAACACCGTGGAAGCCATCGCCGTGGATGGGGCCGGGCACCTCTGGTTCGGGACGCGCGCTGGCGTGAGCCGCTTTGACGGCACGGCCTGGACCCACTACACCGCGGCCGAGGGCCTGGCCCACGACTGGGTGCGGGCCGTCGCCGTGGACGGCGCGGGCCGCCTCTGGTTCGGGACCCAGGGCGGTGTGAGCCGCTTTGACGGCACGGCCTGGACCACCTACACCGCGGCCCACGGCCTGGCCGACGACGAAGTCCACGCCATCGCCATAGACCGAGTGGGCCGCCTCTGGTTCGGGACGCGCGCTGGCGTGAGCCGCTTTGACGGCACAACGTGGACCACCTACACCACCTCCAACAGCGGCCTCCCCGACAACCGCGTCTGGGCCATCGCTGTGGACGGCGCGGGCCGCCTCTGGTTCGGGACCCAGGGGGGCGGCGTCGCCCGCTTTGACGGGGCATCCTGGCGGACCTACACCACAGCCGACGGCCTGGCCAGCGACTGGGTCAACGCCATCGCTGTGGACGCAGCGGGGAACCTCTGGTTTGGCACCTGGGCCGGGGCAAGCCGCTTTGACGGCCACACCTGGACCACCTACACCACGGCCGATGGCCTGGCCAGCGACTGGGTGGAGGCCATCGCTGTGGACCCCAAGGGGAACGTCTGGTTCGGGACGTGGGGTGGCGGGGCCAGCCGTTTTGATGGGTCCTCCTGGACCACCTACACCCCCGCCGACGGCCTGGCCAGCCGTTCCGTCCACGCCATCGCTGTGGACGCGGCGGGCAACCTCTGGTTCGGCACGGAGGGGGGCGTGAGCCGCTTCTCCCCCCTGAGCCGGGCCTTCCTGCCTGTCGCCGTGCGCAACAAGCGGTAGGGCCTTCCCTGGGCGCACCCTACAGACAGTTCAACCCCTCCCATCCCCCTTCTCCGCACCCGGAGGGGGCCGAGAACTTGACATAGGCAGGCTTGACAGGGAGTGCAACCAGGGGTATAATGTAGACGCGACATAAATAGACTGCGGGCTGGCGGTCGGGGTGCATCTGCCGCCAGCGAGCCTGGCCCCCGGCGCTGGAAGGCGGACTCCTGCGGCCCCCTGAGCAGAGGGGCCCTGTCAGTCCAAGCCCTGCGCTCCAGGCCGCCTGTGGAACACGTTGACCTCGGCATGTCAGTAAGGAGGGAGCCGGATGAAACCCCAGAGACGTTGGCTTTGGATAAGCCTCTTGCTCTTGCCGCTCCTCTTCCTGGGCTTTCTCCTGGCGGGGCTCACGTCCAGCCGCAGCCAGGCGAAGGGAACCGCTGCGATGGAACCCACCACGGCCGTCAACCTCCCCGCAGTGGCGGTGGCGGAAGCGAGCACCGAAGGCGAGCAGGCCGCCCCCCAGGAGGCGCCCGCAGCCCAGACGGCCGCGGCCGATACGCCCACGCCGGGCGCGGCCTCTGGCCCCCCCATCGCCCCGACCCCAGTGCCCGCCGTCGGGGGAGGGACCTGCGTCAGCGGCACGGTGATTGACAACTACGGCGCACCCCAATCCGGCTGGATGGTCACCGCGAGCCACATCTCCGGGTCGCCCACCCTCACCGCCACCACCGACTCCTACGGGCGGTTCTCCTTCACCGGCCTCGGCGGCGGGACCTGGTTCCTGGAGGTCACCTTGCCCGCCGGGTGGAAACCCACCACCGCGCCCCGGTTCAGCGTGACCCTCTCCGGCCAGGGGACGGCCTGCGCCACTGTCCGCTTCAAGAACGAACGCCTGGCCTGCGTGGACGTGGTCAAGCGGGACTCCAGGGACGGGGCCGGCCTGCCCGGCTGGATGGTCATCGCGGAGAAGGATGGCCAGCAGGTCTCCGCCACCACCGACGGCCTGGGCCAGGCCAGGCTGGCGAACCTGGAGGCCAGCACGTGGACCTTCCGCGAGGTCATCCCCGTGGGCTGGGCCCCCGTCTACCCTCCCGGTGGCCAGGCGACGCTGAACCTGGTCCCGCCCTACCGGGACAACGCCCCCTGCGTGCCCCTGGAGTTCACCAACCGCCAGGTGGCCCGGGCCTACGGCTTTGACGTCCTGAAGAAGGACGACAAGGGGAACCCCCTGGCCAACTGGCGCTTCCACGCCCGGCCCACGGACCACCCCGGGCCGGACCTGGTGGCCGTCACCGGGCCGGACGGCATGGCCCGCTTCCGCTCCGGCATCACCCTGGGCCGGTGGACCGTCTACGAGGAGGCCCAGGAGCACTGGCGGCCCGTGACCTCCGCCACCCAGGAGATCACGGTCACCCAGCCCTATTGGGAGGGCGAGTTCCCCCGCCTGGAGTTCGTCAACGAGCCCACGACCTGCGTGGAAGGGAAGAAGATAGACGAGAACCACAACGGCCTGGGCGGGTGGACCATCCGGGCCCGCTACCTGGACAACCCGGACGAGCCGGAGCGGGTGGTCACCACCAACTCCAAGGGCGAGTTCACCCTCTGCGGCCTGCCCCTGGGCCGGTGGCAGTTCTCCGAAGACATCAAGGTGGGGTGGACGCCAGGGACCGTGCCCCAGTTCGTCGTGGAACTCACCCGCCAGGGGAGGCCGTACACCGAGATCCGCTTCAAGAACCAGTCCGAGCCCCTCTGCGTGGACGGCTACAAGCGGGACGAGAACGGCATGGGCCTCGCCGGGTGGGTCATCCGTGCCAAGCCAGTGGATAGCGACGCGCCGGTCAAGGTCGCCGTGACCGGGGCCGACGGGTACTACCGCTTTGACGGCCTGGACGCCCGGCGCTGGCGCTTCACCGAGGAACTGAGGCTGGGCTGGGTCCCACTGTACCCAGCAGAAGGGTGGGTGGAACGGGACCTGCGCTCGCCGGGGCAGGGGCAGTGCGTGCGCATTGACTTCCAGAACCGCTCCCCGCGGGTCTGCGTGGACATCTGGAAGAAGGACGTGCACGGCTACGTCGGCCTGCCCAACTGGGAGATCCACCTCACCCCGGATGGCGGAGGGGCGACGTTGACAGGCACTACGGACGGCACGGGCCTGGTCCGCTTTGCCGACCTCATGCCTGGCTGGTACATCATTGA
>DAOTYM010000455.1:0-3130 GCA_034434775.1 Anaerolineae bacterium
CCGTGGCGGAGCGCCGCCGCGTGCGCCTCCCCTTCGCCGTGATGGCAGATCAGGACCTGGGCCAGGCAGCGAAGGTCCTGCTGGAGACAGCCCAAGCCGACGCCCGGGTGCTGGCGGACCCCGCGCCCCAGGTCGCCTTCGGCGAGGTCCGCGACCGCACGGTGGAACTGGTGCTCCTGGCCTACTGCGCCCCGGGCGATTGGCTCTCGCTGACCTCGGACCTGCGCAGGGCCGCGCTGGAAGCCTCCCTCAAGGCCGGCGTGGAACTGGCCGTGCCCATCCGCAGGAACTTGTGACGAAAGGAGTGCCAGGCCGATGGCAGAAGAGGAAACGCACGCATTGGTCCCCTCCGTCCGTGGGCGGTACTTTGAGGAGTTTGACGTGGGGGAAGAGGTCGTCTCCTTCGGGCGCACGGTCACCGAGGCCGACATCGTGGCCTTCGCCGCCCTCACTGGGGACTGGAACCCCCTGCACACCGACGCCCGCTACGCCGCCGGGACGATGTTCGGCCAGCGCATCGCCCACGGCCTGCTGGGCCTCTCCATCGCCTCGGGGCTGGCCGTCCGCCTGGGCTTCATGGAGGGCACGGTGGAGGCCTTCCTGGGCCTGGATTGGGACTTCCGCGCCCCCATCTACATCGGCGACACCATCTACATGAAGGCGCAGGTCAAGGAGAAGAAGCCCATCCGCCGCCTGGGGGGTGGCATCATCACCTTCTACGTGGAGGTGGTGAAGCAGGACGGCAAAGTCGCCCAGCGGGGCGAGTGGAAGGTCCTCATCCGCAGCAAACCTTCCGAGGAGGGATAGCCGCGCCGCATGGATTCCGCAACCGCATCGCCGCCGTACCTCCGCTGCCTGGCCATACCCACCCCCTTCGCCGTGGGGCCAGTCAACGTCTACCTGGCCGAGGGGCCCGAGGGCCTGACGCTTGTTGATGTGGGGCCCCGCACGCCCCGGGCCCAGGAGGCCCTCCGGAAGGGGTTGGAAGAAGCGGGGTTCCACCCAGGCCAGGTGCGGCGCATCCTCATCACCCACGCCCACGTGGACCATTACGGCCTCGCCGCCTCCTTGGCCCGGGAGGCCGGGGCGGAGGTCTGGACCCACCCCTGGAACGTGCCGCTCCTCTCGGAGGACCCCGAGGCCAAGGCCCGCCGGGATGCCTTCTACGCCGAGGTGTACCAGAAAGCCGCCGTGCCCGTGGAGGTCCAACGGCAGATCCAGGCCCTCTACAGGGGGTTCCGCCACTTCGCCGAGCCGGTGGAGGTCCACCACACGGTGGACGAGGGGGACAGCGTCCTCCTAGGGGATGAGGTCTGGCAGGTCCTGCACCTGCCCGGGCACAGTGGCGGGCTGATCGGCCTGTGGCAACCCCAGCGCCAGGTGCTCCTCTCCAGCGACCACCTGCTGCGGGACATCACCTCCAACCCCCTGCTGGAGCCGCCGCTGGAGGAAGGCCAGGCGCGCCGCAAAAGCCTGCAGGAATACCTGGCTTCCCTGCGCC
The DNA here is from genome assembly GCA_034434775.1 of Anaerolineae bacterium. Classification (GTDB taxonomy): domain Bacteria; phylum Chloroflexota; class Anaerolineae; order DTPP01; family DTPP01; genus DAOTYM01. The sequence goes on from DAOTYM010000455.1 coordinate 1,502, forward strand.
GCACCCTGGAGATGGATGTGCGGCTGGCCCTGCCGGGGCACGGGGAACCCGTCACGGACGCTGCCTCCCTCATCCGCCAGCGCTTCGCCTTCCACGAGGAGAGGCAGGAGCGGGTCCTGGCCTGCATCGCCGCCGGTGCCGACACGGTGTACGCCATCTGCGGGCTCCTCTTTCCCGGGCTTTCCCCGGTGGACGCGTTCCTGGCCGTCTCGGAAGTGGTGGGGCACCTGGACCTCCTGGAAAGGGATGGGCGCGTCCGCTGGGAGACGCAGGACGGCGTGTGGCGCTTGCGGGTGGCGTGAGGGCAAGGGTTGCCCGGTCAGGGGCCGAAGCGGTCTATGGCCACCCAGCGGCGCCGCCGCTCCTTGAACGTCACCACGTAGCGAAAGCCCAGGTCCTGGAGGAGGGCCAGGGCCCGGCCGATGCCGGCCGCAACGTCCGCTGCCCGGTGGGCGTCCGAGCCGAGGGAGACCGCCTCGCCGCCCAGGGCGCGGTAGCGTTCCAGGGTCCAGAGGGAGGGGTACCAGTGCTCCCCTGGCCGGCGCAGGCCGCTGGTATTCAGTTCCAGGACCACGCCCCTCTCCACCACGGCGCGCAGGACCGCTTCCACCTCGTCCCTGTAGCGCTCCGGCTCGTAGGAGAAGCCGGCCTGGCCATCGTGGCGGCGCAGGTACTCAAAATGCCCCAGGATATCGCAGAGGCCGCTTTCCACCAGGCGCAGGCAGTCCAGGATGTAGCGGCGGTAGGTGGCGTCCCGCTGGGGTTCGGTGAAAGCCTCGGGGGGCGGATACTGGGAATCCAGGTAGTGCACGGAGCCGATGACGTAGTCCACATGGCTGCAGCGGGCGAGGGCCTGCCGAGCCGCCTCTTCCAGGGCGGGCTGGTAGCAGACCTCCACCCCCTTGCGGATGACCAGGCGGCCATCGGCCGCCTCGCGGGCACGGGCGAGGGCTGCCTCCACTGCAGCATCGTCGTAACAGCCGTACCCCTCGTCGTGGGGGCTCGTGTCCAGGTGTTCGCTGATGCCCATCTCCGTGAGGCCCATGCGCACCGCGGCCAGGGCCATCTCCTCGGCTGAATCGTGCCCGTCCGGGCACTGGTGGGTGTGCATGTGGTAGTCCACGAGGGCCTGAGGGTTCAGTGCAGGCATGGTGGGTTGCGCGCTCCTTGCCAGGATGGTCAGTACAGGAGCAGGCCAGAAGGCCTGCTCCCTCGGGGCATTCTACGCCTCGGAGGAGCGCGTGTCAAACGGGGTCGGGGGGCTTGGAAAGTCTGAGCCTTCCTATAACTTCCTCCCTGGGTCGGGGGAAGGAAGGGCGATCGGTGAATCGCCCCTACCATTTTCAGCCACCGATTCAAATCGGGGCTCAAGCGGGGCGTCGGCCTGCGCCGACGCCGTCCCCACAGGGGGATGGTCCGTAGGGGCGGGGCAGGCCTTGCCATTTTCAGCCACCGATTCAAATCGGGGCTCAAGCGGGGCGTCGGCCTGCGCCGACGCCGCCCACCGCGGGGACGGCCCCCAGGGGCGGGGCAGGCCGCGCCCTGCGCACCTCACCCACCCCCGGCCTTCGGCCTCCCCCTCCCTCTCCATCAGCGATGGAGAGGGAGGGGGCTGGGGGGTAGGTGAGG
>DAOTYM010000456.1:0-3298 GCA_034434775.1 Anaerolineae bacterium
ATTCTTACAGAACTCTGACAGCCTTCCGGTGTGACAGACCGTAGGGCACGCCTCCTGGCGTGCCATCTAGCGTCCGGAAGAGCCGTTAAGGTCTTCCCTTTGTAAAAACGAGTCAGCCCTGTCTACCCCCTGGCCCCTTCCCCTCTCCGCAGGCGGAGAAGGGAAGGGGGATCGGGGGATGGGGGTGAGGTTCGTAGGGGCAATTCATGAATCGCTGTTCTCGGGAGGCGGGAGGGGCTCTGCCCGTGCATCTCTGGGAAGCGCAAAAGCTCCCCAGGGCCGATTTGACAAACTTCCGAGGTTGTGCTATAAGGGGTTTGCGTCTGGCTTTTGCCCCCTTCTTACACTTTATACTTTATGTACGAAGGGGACTATGGACGAGAGCGTTCTCGGGCGGCTGCGTGAGATCGTCGGGCCAGAGTACGTCTCCACCCTTCTGGAAGACCTGGTGGCCTACTCCTACGACGGCACGCTCCTGGAGCGCCGGCCCGACGTGGTGGTGCGGCCCGGCAGCGCTGAGGAAGTCGCCGAGGTCGTCCGCCTGGCTTACGAGCGCGAGATCCCCCTGGTGCCCCGGGGCATGGGCTCGGGCCTGGCAGGAGGGTCCATCCCGTCCCGCGGGGGCATCGTCCTCACCCTGACCCGCCTCAACCGCATCCTGGACATTGACGAGGCCAACATGACGGCCACGGCCGAAGCGGGGGTGGTCACGGCCGACCTCCAGCGCGCCGTGGAAGCCGTGGGCCTCTTCTACCCTCCTGACCCAGCCAGCATCCGCCAGTGCACCCTCGGGGGGAACGTCGCCACCAATGCCGGAGGGCCCCGCTGCGTGAAATACGGGGTCACCCGGGACTACGTCCTCGCCCTGAAGGTGGTGACTGCCGAGGGGAAGACCCTGAGCCTGGGTGGCAAGTTCGTCAAGAACGTCACCGGCTACAACCTCATGCACCTCTTCATCGGCTCTGAGGGGACGTTGGGCGTCATCACCGAAGTGACCGTGCGCCTCATCGCCCGGCCCAACTTCGTGCGCACCGCCCTGGTGGCCTTCCCTCGCCTGGACGATGCCAGCCTGGCCATCCAGCGGATGCTCCACAGCGGCGTGCTCCCCTCCACCATTGAACTCATGGACCAGACGACGGTGACCACCGTGGAGGAGTACATGCACCTGGGCCTGCCGGTGGAGGCGGAGGCCCTGCTCCTCATTGAGGTGGACGGCCGCACCGAGGGCGAGGTCCAGCGGGACATGGATGTGGTGGCCGAGACCTGCCGGGCCACCGGGGCCTCCCAGGTGCAGGTGGCCCAGGACGCCCCAGAGCGTGAGAGCCTCTGGCAGGCGCGGCGGGCGGTGGGCCCCTCAGTGGCGCGGCGGGCGCCGGGCGTGCTGGGGGAGGACATCTCCGTCCCCCTGTCGGCCATCCCGGAGACCATCCGCCGCATCCGCGCCCTGCCCCAGCGTTTCGGCCTGCCCATGGTCATCTACGGCCACGCGGGGGATGGCAACCTGCACCCCAACGTCCTCTTTGACCCCCGCAACCCGGACCACCGGGCCCGGGTGGAGGAGATCGTGCGGGAGGTCTTCCGCATCGCCGTGGAACTGGGGGGCACCCTGTCGGGGGAGCACGGCATCGGCCTCACGAAGCAGCCGTACCTGGAGATGGCCCTGAGCCCGGACGTGGTGGAAGCCATGCGCCGGGTGAAGCAGGCATTGGACCCCAAGGGCATCCTGAACCCGGGGAAGATCTTCCCCCGGGCGCAGGCTGTGGGCCTCCCATGATGGGACCAGCATGGGAGAGGGTTGAGGAAAGGGGGTGGTCTATGGTCCAACGCAGGGAGAGGTGATCGCAGGTGTTCCTTGAGGCATGCTGCACGTCGGAGGTCCTGGCAAGTCCAACTCAGGAGGGTGTCACCATGAAGGAGAAGTACACGATTCCCCTGACGAAAAGGTCGTAATAGGACTGGCCCGGGCGCACGGATTCCCAGGGCCTGGTGGGAGCCCTGATGGTCTCCCTGGCCATGATCGGTCTCCTCCAGTTTGGCGAGCGGCTGGACACCCTGCTCTTCGGCGGGCTCTTCCCGGTCTCCGGCCGCGTCATCGCTCACACCATGATCGGGCTGGGCACGGCCCTCTACGGCGGCGTGGGGGGCTTCATCGTCTCGGAGATCAACCCCCTCATCGCCACCGCCACAGGGACCAGCCCCATCGCACCCTTCTGGCTCATCACCAACGGCTCGCAGGTCATCGCCATGCTCCTGGCCGGCCGCATCACCAAGGACGTCATCTCCTGGAAGAACTGCATCCTGTATGCGGCCATCTGCACCGTGTTCATGATCGTGCTGTACATCCCGCTGCACATCTTCTACTTCCACATGCCCTGGTCCAAACTGATCCCGATGTACAGCTTCCAGGCGGCGGTGGCCTTCCCCTCGGCGTCGGTCCTGGTGCGTGCTCTCCTCCAGGTGGTGAAGAACGCCGGCTTCGTGCGGGAATAAGCCTTTCATCGGAAGGGCGGAGGCCCTCGCCCAGGGCCTCCGCCCTCCCCCTTGGACAGGTCCCCATCTCTGAGGGTTCGGCATGGCTCGGTTTCTCTACCTGCAAGCGCAAGAGAAGAAGTCCTTTCTGACCCAGATGCACCCGATCACGGCCATGGTCCTGGTGGCGGCCATCGTGATCGTGGTCTTCTCCACCCTGAACCTGTACGTCTACGGGGCCCTCTTCCTCCTGCTCCTCGGGGCAGCCTACTTCGGCAAGCTCCCTATGAAGAGTCTCCTCGCCGTCGTCCTGGTGGTCGCGCCTCTGGTCTTCTTCATCACCTTGATCCAGGTCCTCGCACAGACGGAGGACATCGTCTTCACCTGGTACGTCCTGGGGCGAGCCATCACCTTCTCCCGCTACGGCTTCATCCTGGGCCTCCAGGTCGCCTTCCGGGTGATCCTCTTGGCCATGACGATGACCATCTTCTTCATGGCCGTGCACCCTGTGCGCATGACCAAGGCCCTCTACGACGCGGGGGTGAACTTCAAGTACGCCTACGCCTTCAGCCTGGCGCTGCGCTTCCTGCCCCTGGTCCTGAGCGACCTGGCGACCATCAACAACGCCCAGAAGTCGCGGGGGTACGATATAGACCGGCAGAACTTCATCATCCGCACCTTCCGCCTGATGCCCCTGGCGGTGCCCCTCATCCTTTCGGGGTTGCGGCGGGCGGAGATCATCGCCCTGGCCATGGACCTGCGGGGCTTCTGTGCCTACGATAAGCGCACCTTCTACGTAGACGTCCAGCCCTCCCGCTGGGACCCCATC
>DAOTYM010000457.1:0-8748 GCA_034434775.1 Anaerolineae bacterium
CACCGCCCTTCCCCGCCGATGAGGACCTGGACCCCGCCTGCCCGCCGCACCTCGTCCAGGATCTGGGAGAGGATGGTCTGGCCTTCCAGGATCTGCAGGACCTGCCGGATCCCCTCCGCGTCGGAGAACTCCGGCTGGGCCAGCACCTCCTCCACGCCCGCGTGGTAGACCTGGCCCATCTCGTGGGCATCGTAGCGTTCCATGGCCGTGGCCACGAGGGAGGCCACCTGCCCGTCAAACCCCTCCATGCCAGGGAGAAGGCCGCGGATGTCCTGCGCCGTCAGCCCCTTGAGGGCGTCGTTCAGGCGGTTAGCCACCGTGCTGAGCCACGCCTGGTCGGTGGGCTGGTTCAGGACCAGCACCTGCTGCCGCACGACGCCCCCCAGGAGGACGAGGACCAGGAGCACGTGGGTCTCCCGCAGGGAGATGAGTTCCAGATGTTTGAAACGGGACGCAGGGGACTTGGGAGCCGCCACCAACGAGGCCCCCCGGCCGGCGCGCGCCAGGATGGCCGCGGCCAGGCGCATCCACTGCTCCAGGTCCGGCCGCACCTGGTGGAACTGGTGGCTGATGGTGCGGCGCTCGGAAAGGGGCAACTGCGCCCTGCCCATCAGTTGCTGCACGAAGTAGCGGTAACCCCGTTCCGTGGGCACTCGCCCGGCCGAGGTGTGGGGGTGCGTCAGGTACCCCAACTCCTCCAGTCGGGCCATCTCGTTGCGCACCGTGGCTGGGCTCACGCCCAGGCCCGACTGCTCTGCCACCACCTTGGAACTGACCGGCTGGGCCGTCTCCACGTAGTTGCGCACCACCAGCGCCAGGATCTTCTGCTGCCTGGGGGTCAGGGTTTCCCCCTGTCCCTGTTGGCTCTGCATGGTCAGCCTCTCCTGGAGTTAGCACTCCTCACCCAAGAGTGCTAATCATGACGCTTCATGATACCACGGGCAGGCGGCTCCTGTCAATCGCGGAGGACCCATCTCTCCTACCCTTCCGCGAATCCCTTCCTGGCGTGCCACAGGATGCCTTGCTGAAGGCGCGACCAGGGGAATAAGATAAGAGCGGCTGGTGGAGGGGCGATCCACGAATCGCCCGTACAAGCGGAGGGTAAGCCAGGGCTAAAGCAGCCGCCCGGGGAGCGTGGAAAGAGGCCTTCGCCCGTTTGACATTCCCTCCCACCTGATGTACAATGGCAGCGGTGAGCGCCCGGTCTTTCTGCAGTCCTGGAGAGGGATTGACGGCCTGAAGAAGCCCAGTTCGTCCAAAGGTTCTCGCCTGCTTCTCCTTCCGTGTGCAGGTTCGCCCCTCGGTGGAGTTCTTTCTAGCGCTCCGTCCAGTGGAAGCCTCTGACCGGCGCGAGAAGCGTCAGGCAGGCCCCTCTGCGCGTGCAGATCGTCCCTGCGCCTCACCAAGCGTGCATCCCATTTTTTGGACCGGCCAGCGCCGGTGGACAGAAGGAGTCCCTATGAACCTCTATGTCGGCAACCTTCCCTACAGCACCACGGACGAGGAGCTGCGAGACCTCTTCGCCCCCTACGGCACGGTGGTCTCCGCCACCGTGCTCCGCGATCGGTACAGCGGCCTCTCCCGCGGCTTCGGCTTCGTGGAGATGAGCAGCGACGCCGAGGCCGAAGCGGCCATCCAGGGCCTCAACGGAACCATGCTGGAAGGTCGTCCCCTCAAGGTGGACAAGGCGCGTCCCCGGACCGAGCGAGACCGCGGGGGCGGCCGGGAAGGCCAGGGGAGGGAACCCCGAGGGGGTGGCAGGCGGAGGGAGCGCTGGTAGGTCGCCCCTCCCAGGGAAGCCAACACACCCAGAGCCTGCACCCCGGAGTCGGCCTGCCCCCAAGCAGGCTTGCTCCGGGGCTGCAGGCCCCACTGGACCGTGAGCACCAACCCCTGAGGCATTGCAACAGGGAGGAGTGCCTATGGAATGCAAGGTGGAAGCCAATCTGAAGGAATGCACTTGCACCTACGAACCCTGCCCCCGCAAGGGCAAGTGTTGCGAGTGCATCCAGTACCACCGGCGCCACGGCGAACTGCCCGGTTGCCTCTTCCCTCCAGAGGTTGAGCGCACCTACGACCGCTCCATCGCCCGCTTCGTAGAGACCTACCGAAAGCGGTGAGGCTCCTCACGAACTTCAAGGAAGGCACTGGCTCCGCACGCTCGGGGCCAGTGCCATCCTGCCCATAAGTTACGCCCTCCTGGCATGCTGCCCCGTGTGCAGGGTAGGGTTCCTGTGCCTGCCCAGAGGGCGAGACACGAGGTGCACGGGATTCCCCCCACCCCACCCCCCATTTGACAGACCGCGGCGCCTGTGATATATTTAGCAGGGCTAATCATTAGCGCGGGAAGCAATGGCACCGGAACGAGGAGGGAACCCGTGGAAGGCGAGGGGACTCTGGGCCAGCAGATCGTGGCCCTTGTGGACCGACCGGGGGATGCCTTCGCCCAGATCGCCAGGAGGCCTGGGCGAGGATGGTTCGTCCCCCTGCTCATCCTCCTGGTGGGGACGGCCGTCCTCCAGATCGCGGCGGCCCCCTACGAGGCCGCGGCAGCCCGGGAGGCCATAGACCGCCAGATGGCCTCCCTGCCCCCTGAACAGGCTGGGATGGTGGCCGCGCAGGCCGGCCGGTTCGCGACCCCCTTGCTGGTGGGCGCGATGGGGTGGCTCGGCAGCGTGCTCAGCGCGGCCGTCGGCGTCCTTTTGGGCGCGGGCATCCTGTACTTCCTCTCCCTGGTGAGCGGCGGCGAAGGCGAGTTCGGCCCGACCCTGGGCGCAACCCTGTGGGCCTGGACCCCCTTCGGCCTCCGCCCGCTGGTGCAGGCAGCCGTGGTCGCCGCGCAAAGGGGCCTCATCGTGAACCAGGGCCTCTCGTACCTGGTCTCCGTCGGCGACCCCCTGAAGGATGCCCGGAACGTGGCCTATGTGCTCCTCTCCCAGGTGGACCTCTTCAGCCTGTGGCACCTGGTGCTGGTGTACGCGGCCTCGCGGGCGCTCTTCCGCTTCGGGCGGAACAAGGCCGTGCTGGTAACGGCCTTGTACGCGGCCATCAACCTCCTCTTCCGGGCAGGGACTGTGGCGATCCAGGCGATGCTGGTCCCCATGTCCTGAGGGAGAACCACAGAGCCCTCCCCGCGCACCCTGAGAGGGCCTGAAAGCGTATATTGCAAGGAGAACGCCGCGCCCGTCCCGGAAAGCGGCGGGCCAGTGCAAGACGGCGGAACCTCCGATAGAGGGAGAGAGGATGAGACGGGGCATCACAGTAGCAGCAATTGTGGCCGCGGTCATCGGGCTGAGCGCGGCGGGTTATGTCTTCCTGGGCAAGGCTCGCGCCCCGGAGAAGCCGGACTACCAGGTCGTCACGGTGGAGCGCGGGGACGTGCGGGCCGTGGTCAGCGCCTCGGGGATCATAGAGCCAGAGCGCCAGGTCTCGCTGCGCTTCAAGGCGGTGGGCGTGGTCTCCAGGGTCCACGTGGAGCCGGGCGACCGCGTGGCGGCCGGCGACGTCCTGGCCGAACTCCAGGCCGACGAACTGGACCTGGCCGTGCGCCAGGCGGAGATCGCCCTGGCCATCAGCCAGGCTCGGCTGGACCAACTGCTGAAAGGGGCGTCGGAAGAGGAGATCGCCGCCGCGGAAGCGGCCCTCGCCAGCGCCCTGGCCAACTACGAGCGGGTTTCGGCCGGGCCAGGCCCGGCCGACCTGGCCGCGGCCCGGGCCAGCCTGGCCAGCGCGCAGAAGAACCTGGAGAAACTCCTCCGCGGGCCCACCGAAGACGAGGCGGCCACCGCCAAAGCCAACCTGGAGAGGGCCCGCATCGCCCTGGAGCGGGCCCAGACGGAGTACGACAAGGTCTCCTGGATCGGCGGGGTGGGCGCGCTGCCCCAGGCCCTGGCCCTGGAGCAGGCCACCATTGACTACGAGGCAGCGCAGGCGGCCTACCGGCTGGCCACACAGGGGGCAACGGAGGCCCAGATTGAAGCCGCTCGGGCCCAGGTGGCCCAGGCCGAAGCCTCCCTCAAACGCCTGCTGGATAGCCCCACCGATGCCGAACTGGCAGGGGCCGAAGCCCAGGTCGCCCAGGCCCGCGCCCAACTGCAGCGCCTCGTGACCGGTCCCAGCCAGGAGGAGGTCCGCATCGCCCAGGCCCAGGTGGAGCAGGCCAAGGTCTCCCTGGAGCAGGCCCGCCTCCAGCGGGAGAACGCCATCCTCAGGGCCCCCTTCGCGGGCGTGGTGGCCGAGGTCAACCTGCAGGTGGGCGAACAGGTGCAGGCCGCGCTCCCGGCCGTGGTCCTCCTGGACGATAGCGCCTTCCACATCACCGTCACCGTGGACGAGATGGATATCACCGCCGTGCAGGAAGGCCAGGAAGCCGAGGTCCTCCTGGATGCGCTGCCCAACCGCACCCTGAGGGGCCACGTGGCCCGCATCTCCCCGGCTGCGGCACAGACGGCCGGCGTCACGGGGTACCTCGTCCGGGTCAACCTGGACACGTCGGAACCCGCCCTGCGGCCGGGCATGAACGCCGCGGTGGACATCATCACCGCCCACGCCGAAGGCGTCCTGGTGCTCCCGAACCGGGCCATCCAGTTTGACCGCCGCACCAACAAGACCTTCGTGGACAAGGTTGTGGGGACCAACCTGGTGCGCACGGAGGTCCAACTGGGCGTCCAGGGGGACCAGGTGAGCCAGGTGCTGAGCGGCCTGCAGGAGGGGGACCAGGTGGCCATCCGCTCGGTCTCCTCGCTGCAGCAACTGCGGATGGTCTTTGAACGCTAGGCCTCCAGACGGAAGCCGTTGACAACCTCAAGCGGGTGAACTCCGCGCCTAGTGACGCGTTCACCACGGCACAACGACGAGGAACGAAACATGGCACCGAAGACATTGCAGCAGGATGCACCCCTGATCGTGTTGCGGGAGATCACCAAGGTGTACCGCATGGGGTCGGTGGAGGTCCACGCCCTGCGGGGCATCTCCCTGGACATCCACCGGGGCGAATTCACGTCCATCATGGGGCCTTCGGGCTCCGGCAAGTCCACGCTGATGAACATCATCGGCTGCCTGGACCTGCCCACCTCGGGCACGTACCGGCTGGACGGCGTGGACATCCAGGACCTGGACGACAACCAGTTGGCAGAGATCCGCAACCGGCGCATCGGGTTCGTCTTCCAGAACTTCAACCTCCTGCCCCGGACCACGGCGCTGGAGAACGTGATGCTGCCCCTGGTCTACGCCGGGGTCCCGCGCCAGGAACGCAAGCGGCGGGCCATGGAGGCCCTGGAGGCCGTGGGCCTGGGGGACCGCATGGGCCACCGGCCCAACGAACTATCTGGGGGGCAGCAGCAGCGGGTGGCCATCGCCCGCGCCCTGGTCACCCAGCCGGCCATCATCCTGGCCGACGAGCCCACGGGCAACCTGGATTCCAAATCCGGGGCGGAGATCGTGGAACTCTTCCAGCGCCTCAACGAGGAGCAGGGGATCACCGTGGTCTTCGTGACCCACGACCCGGACGTGGCCGCGTGCAGCCGGCGCATCGTGCGCCTGCACGATGGCCAGGTCGTCTCCGACGAGGCCGCGGAGGGAGCCTGCGGACCCCTGGCTGCCGCGGAGGAGGAGCAGGAGCGCGTCCTGGCCGTGGTCCGCGCCTGAGGCCAGGAAAGCCCCCTTCCCGCTTGTGGAGAGAGGGTGAGGTTAGGTTAGGGATGAACCTGACGGAGAGCGTCCGCATTGCCCTGCGGGGCCTGGCAGCCAACAAACTGCGTTCCGCGCTCACCATGCTCGGCATCATCATCGGCGTGGGCGCGGTCATCGCGCTCCTGTCGGTCGGCCAGGGCGTGGCCCAGTTGGTCACAGAGCGGATCCAGAGCATCGGCTCCAACGTCCTGTTCGTCGTCCCGGTCAACATCCAGGCGGCCTCCGCCGGAGCCATGGCGGCCGGGGGCGGTGGAAGCCTCAGCCTGGCCGACGCCGAGGCCATCGCAGACCCCGACCTGGTGCCGGACGTGGTTGCCGTGGCCCCGGAATACCAGCGCTCCGCCACGGTGGAGCGGGGCCGCGAGGCCATCGTGACCACGGTGGCGGGCATCACGCCGGAGTACGCCACCGTGCGCAACGCCAAAGTGGCCGAGGGCCGCTTCATTGACGAGACGGACATGGCTGCCGGCTCCCGCGTCGCGCTCCTGGGGGCCACCGCCTACCAGCGCCTTTTCCCAGACGGCGAATACGCCCTCGGCCAGACGGTGCGCATCAACAGCATCCCCTTCCGCGTCATCGGCATCATGGAGGAGAAGGGCGGGTCCGGCTTCGGCAGCCAGGATAACATCGTCTTCGTGCCCCTCTCCACGGCCCACACGCGCCTCTTCCGCGGCCGGACTGTGGGCGGGAGCCCCCGCGTGACCGTAATCAACGTGCAGGTGGCCAGCGAGGACCGCATGGATGCCGCCTCCGAGGCCATCCAGGACCTCCTGCGTCAGCGCCACAAACTCTCCTACCGGGACGACGACGATTTCTCCGTCATCAGCCAGAAGGACATCCTCAGCATCTTCGGCGAGATCACCAGCGTCCTGACCCTGTTCCTGGGCGCGATCGCGGGCATCTCCCTCCTGGTCGGCGGCATCGGCATCATGAACATCATGCTCGTATCCGTGACGGAACGGACCCGCGAGATCGGCATCCGCAAGGCGGTGGGGGCCAAGCGGCGGGACATCCTGATCCAGTTCCTGATTGAGGCGATGGTCCTCTCCCTGGTGGGCGGTGCCGTGGGCATCCTCCTGGGCGTTGCGGGGTCGCTCCTCATCGCCCGCCTCTCCGAAGACCTGGTGACCGTGGTGACGCCCCAGGCCATCCTCCTCGCCACCGGCTTCTCGGCGGCGGTGGGGCTCTTCTTCGGCATCTACCCCGCCACCCGCGCGGCGCGCCTCAACCCCATTGACGCCCTGCGGTACGAGTGAGGGAACGGTATGGCCTTCCTGCAAGAGCGCAAGGTGCACAGCATTCGGATATCTGCGTTCCTCCTGTTGGCCCTGCTCCTGGGGGCCGCGGCTTGCGCCGCGCCGGGCACGCCCGCGGAGAAGCCAACGCCCACAAGCCCACGGCAGGAGCCCGCAGCGGCCACCCAAGGGGCCCCTGTGCCCACGCCCTCCCCCACCCGCACCCCGACGCCGCGCCCCACAGAGACGCCCGCGCCGCCAACCGCCCCAGCGCCCACGCCCACCCCTACCCCCGTGTGGACTCCTTCCCGCATGCACGAAATCCTGGCGCGGGGCACTGTCCGCATCGTGCTGAAGGGCCTCGTGGACCGCGACCCGCCCGCCCTCTGGGCGAGCCAACTGACGGACCACGCCCGCCAGGCCTATCAGGACCTCCTGCTGGGCCGGTTTGCGGCCAGTTCGCCCCATGTGAGCCGCTTTGAGATCGGCCAGGCGGTGCTCCTTCCGGATGGCCGCGGCTACGCCGTCCCAGCCACCCTGTACGAAACCCTTGCCGACGGCACACCTGTGGGGGTGCAGGAAGTCACCTTCACCGTGGTGCGCCAGGGCCGCCTGTGGCTGATAGACGAGGTCCAGTTGGGCACCTACCGGGAGGCCACCCCCACACCGCAGGCCCAGACAGCGCCCGGCCAGGTGGCGGAGCCTCGCCTGGTCGGGAACATCGCCTTTGAGGACGCCCCTGGCGGGACCATCTACCTCATGGCCGCCGATGGGTCCGGCCTGCGCCCCCTGACCCACGGCATGGACCCGGCCCTCTCCCCCGATGGGCGTTGGGTGGCTTTCGTGCGCTGGGAGGAGCCGCGCGGCCTGTACGTCATCGGCGTGGACGGGCAGGGTGAGCGGCTGGTCTACGGCGCGCCGCAGGTGCGGATGCCGGCCTGGTCCCCCGACGGCCGGAAGATCGCCTTCACCGTGCAGAAGGGGGGCAAGCCGGAACGGCGCTTCCGGTTTGGCGACCGCGAGTTCGTCATCCCCGCCGACCCGTACTGGCGGCTGGCCTGGGTGGACCTGGAGACCGGGGAATACCGCGACCTGCCCTCGGACCTCCACAGCCTCGCGCCCACCTGGTCCCCTGACGGCCAGTGGCTCCTCTACGACGGCGACCCGGGCCTGCAGCGCCTCTCCGTGGACGCCGGGGAGCAACACCTGGCCGTGGAAGGGCGGACCGTGGCAGCCCCGGCCTGGTCGCCCGATGGCCGGTGGATCGCCTACCAAGAGCGGCGGCACGACCACTGGGAACTCTTCGTCCGGCCAGCCTGGGGTGGAGACGCCGTGCCCCTGACGCCCGCCTCGGCCCTGGCCGGCCGCGCCCCGGACCACCTTTCGCCGGCCTTCTCGCCCGATGGCCAGTGGATCCTCTTCGCCAGCGACCGGGATGGGGCGTGGGCCCTCTACCTGATCAGGCCCGACGGCACGGGCCTGCGGCCCCTCGTGCCCGGGGGCCTGCCAGGTGGGGTGGAACTGCGGTACGAAGCCGGGGTGCAGCGGGCCCTCTCCTGGGGACCCTGAAAGGCGACCCCAACTTGCGCCCCAGGGCAATGCGTGGTAAAATTTTCACTAGGCGAGGTTGAGGTACTATCCCATGCAGACAGCCGAGAGGTTCCAGGTGCAGAGCGAAAAGGTCCTCGCTCCCGAGCGAGCGGCTGTCTGCGCGTCGCCCTTCGGCGCGGGCTCCTGTCATTCCTCCCACGTCCACTCCCATTCCCACCGCCACGGTGGGGACGGCCCGCGCGGGAAGGCGAAGGGGAGCACCTGACCCGCT
>DAOTYM010000458.1:0-3387 GCA_034434775.1 Anaerolineae bacterium
CACCTCGCGGATGGCGTCTTTGTTGCCGTAGCGCACTTGCACGTCTATGAGTTCTACGTAGGACACCCGTCACTCTCCCCCCGTTTTGTTCTCAGAGCAGCCGCGCCTCCGTCTTCGCGTCAAAGACGTGAAGCCGGTGCTGGCGCAGGTCCAGTTCCACTTTCTGGTCGCTCACCAGGTCGGTGACGACGCCCTTCGCGTCCAGGCGCGCCTTCCAGAGGACGTCTGGCGGCAGGTGCAGGCTGACGATCACCTCGTTGCCCTGGGGCTCCAGCACGAAGACGCGGGCGTGCAGGCGGCCGTTGGGCTCTTCAGAGCAGATGGGGAGCACTTGCACGTCCTCGGGGCGCACCCCCAGGATGACTTCCTGCCCGTCCTCGGCCTGGAGGCGTGCCGCCAGGTCGGGCCGCAGGGCCAGGCGCAGGTCGCCGCTGATGAGGAAGGCCCGCTCCGCCTCACGCCGCACGGTGCAGCGGAGGAAATTCATGGGCGGCGTGCCCACGAACCCGGCCACGAAGAGGTTCACGGGCTCGTCGTAGACCTCCTGGGGCGAGCCCACCTGCTGGATGCGCCCATCGTTCATGATGATGATCTTGTCGGCCAGGCTCTGGGCTTCCTCCTGGTTGTGGGTCACGTAGATGGTGGTGATGCCGGTCTCCCGCTGGATGCGCTTGAGGACAGCCCGGGTCTCCACCTGCAACCGCGCGTCCAGGCTGTTCAAGGGCTCGTCCAGCAGCCACAGGCGGGGCTTGCGGATGAGGGCGCGCCCAATGGCCACCCGCTGGGCCTGCCCCGCGCTGAGGGAACGGGGGTAGCGGTCCAGCAGGTCGTGCATCTGGAGCAGGTTGGCCATCTCTTCAATGCGCTGGTCCATTTCCCTCTTGGGCACCCGCAGCGCCTTGAGGGGGAAGGCCCAGTGCTCGCGCACGGTCATGTGCGGGTAGAGCGCGTAGGACTGGAAGACCATGGCGATGTCCCGCTCGCCCGGGTAGAGGTCGTTGACCAACTGGCCATCTATCAGGATGCGGCCAGATTGAGGCCGCACCAGCCCCGCCACCGAACGCAGGGTGCTCGTTTTACCGCAGCCGGAAGGCCCCAGGAAGACGCACAGTTCGCCATCCTCCACCCGCAGGCTGACGTCGTTCACGGCGTGGGTGTCGCCGTACCATACGTGCAGGTTCTCTATCACTAATGTAGACATGGTCCAACCTCAGCGCAATCGTCCGAAACTCATGCCGCGGATCAACTGGTTGCGCAGGAAGATGGTGATGATGATCACGGGCAAGACCAACATGCTGGCCGCCGCGCTGATCTCTCCCCAGTTCACGCCGATGGCCGACTGGAATTTGGCCAGCGCCACCGGGCCCGTGGTGGCCGAGCGGGTTGTCAACACAAAGGCCAGCAGGAACTCGTTGATGGACTGGATGATGCAGAAGAGGGCCGTGGTCGCCAGGCCAGGGATGACCATGGGCAGGGAGACCTTGGTGAACACCTCCCACGGCGAGTAGCCGTCCATCATCGCCGCCTCTTCCAGTTCGCGGGGAATCTCGTCAAAGAACCCCTTGAGGAGCCAGACGGCAAAGGAGATGTTGAAGATGGAATAGACGGCGATGAGGGCGGTCCGCGTGTCAATCAGTTTGATGGCGGAGAAGATGAGGAAGAAGGGCACGATGACCGCCACGGGTGGGAGCATGCGCAGGCTGAGGATCCAGAAGAGGACGTTGTCGCTCCGCTTGAACTGATAGCGGGAGAAGCCGTAGGCGGTGAGGCACCCCAGGACCAGGGAGAAGGCCGTGCTGACCAGGGCGACGACGATGCTGTTCTCCAGGCTGCGCATGAACTCCGAGCCCCAGACGGCCTCGTAATTGGCCAGGGTAGGCTGGAAGAAGAACTTGGGCGGAATGGCGAAGGTATCCACCCGCGTCTTGAAGGAGGTCATGAACATCCAGAGGAAGGGGGCGGCAAAGGCAAGGGTGATGAACAGGATGGGCAGATACCACAGGTACTTGCGCCAGGTTTCCCGATGGCTGACCATGGTGGACCTTTGCTCCTATACGTTGGTCTGCGCGCCGGGGCGCGTGGTGAGGGCCTGGATCAGGATGGTGGCCAGGATGTTGACGATGATGACCATGATCCAGGAGAGGGCGGCAGCCTTGCCCACCTGGAAGTAGGTGAACCCGATCTTGTAGGCCATGACGGAGAGGTTCTGGGTGTAGTCGCCAGGCCCGCCGCCGGTCATGATGTAGATGCTGTCAAAGAGTTTGATGACATCTATGGTGCGGAAGAGCAGGGCCAGCAGCAAGGGGAACTTGAGGTAGGGCAAGGTGATGCGGCGGAACTGCATCCACCAGGAGGCCCGGTCCAGGGTGGCGACCTCGTACAGTTCCGGAGGGACCGTCTGCAGGCCCGCCAGGAGCAGCAAGACCACGAAAGGCGTCCACTGCCAGATGTCCACGATGAGGATGGAGATCAGGGCCGGGTTGGGCTCAATGAGCCAGCGCACGGCCGGGATGCCCACCAGGCCGATGAGGTAGTTGATGACCCCGAAGGTGGTCTCAAACATGAAGCGCCAGAAGTACCCCATGACCAGGGGCGAGACCATCATGGGGATGTAGACGATGAGGCGGAACACGCCCAGGCCCGGCAGGTGTCGGTTGAAGACCAGGGCAATCACCATGCCGAGGAAGATCTCCAACGTGACGCCGACGAAGACGAAGATCAGGGTGACCAACAGGGCGTGGTGGAAGGTGGGGTCTTTGAGCAAGGTCGCGTAGTTTTCCACCCCGATGAAACGGGTCTTCTGCCCCGGCACCATGTGGAAGAAGGAAACCCCCAGAGAGTAGAAGAGGGGGAAAATGGTCAAGATCAGGAGGTAGATGATGGTGGGCAGGAAAAGCAACCGCGGGAACAGGCGTACCTGCCGCTCAAAGCGCGAGCGTGCCACAGTGACCGCTCCCGCCTCCAGGGAAGTGGCAGACGTATCCATGAGAACCTTCCGCTCCTCCTTGAGGTGTTGGGGCCCACGCTTCGCCCTGCGGCTTGCCCCCCGCGCAAGCACGGGCCCCTTCCAACGGCACAAAGTCCAGGTCCGCGGGTGGCTTCCCGGCGCAAGGCTTTGACCACGCCGGGAAGCCACCCAGACGGCAGATCAGGGGATGCGTGCCGACGGCAGCCCCGGCGTTAGCACTTCTTGGGGTTCTCGGGGCTGGTGTCGTACACGACCTGGTGCGCCAGGGCGCAGTCGTTCAGGGCCTTCTCCGGGTCCTTGACCCCGATGTAGCCGAGGTTGAGTTCGCGCTGCATGATGTCCAGCAGCTCGGCGTAGGAGGCGTTGTTCCAGAAGTCGCGCACCATCGGGATGGACTCAATGAAGACCCGCTGCCACGG
>DAOTYM010000459.1:0-7327 GCA_034434775.1 Anaerolineae bacterium
CCCTACAGGCACGGGGCGATTCGTGAAGCGCCCCTACGGACCTCTCCCCCGGCCATTCAGAGTAGGGGCACGGCATGCCGTGCCCCTACGGGATTTCGCGTCAGGACCTCTTCTCAGGCCCGCAGGACCATTGGCCCCATGGGAGTAGGGGCGCACAGCCATGCGCCCCTACTCAGATTGCATATCGTCAAGAACCACTGTGGCGTAGTACTAGGCCACCTCGGGGTCGGTCTCGGGGAGGGGTTGCCCCTGGCGGCGGGCCCAGGCCATCCGCACCTCCGCTGCCAGGAAGAGGGAACCGGTGGCGCAGATGAGGTCCCGGGGGCCGGCCAGGTCCAGGGCCTCGGCCAGGGCCTCAGCCACGGTGGTGGATTCGTACAGGGGCGGGTGGCTTTCGCCTCGCTCCCGGAGGAAGGCCTCGGCCAGCCGGGCCAGGTCGGCCACAGGCATGGCCCGGGGGTGGTGGGCCTGGGCGAAGATGACGGCCGAGGCCTCCGGCAGGAGGTGGGCGAACATCCCCGGGAGGTCTTTATCCGCCGAAGCGCCGAAGAGGAGGATGAGGTTCTCGTAGGTGAAGTGGCGGTGCAGGGCGGCCACCAGTTTCTGGCTGGAGTCGGCGTTGTGGGCACCGTCCACCACCACGAAGGGACGGTGCCCCAGGATCTCCAGGCGGGCCGGCCACCGCACCTGGCGCAGCCCCGCCCGGATGGCCGCTTCGCCCACGGCCCGGGGCCCCAGGTGGCGGTTGAGTTCGTGCACCGCGGCCACGGCGAGGGTGGCGTTGGTCAGTTGGTGCTCGCCCAGGAGGGGGATCCAGAAGCCGTTGCCCTGGTGCGGACCTGGCTCTTCCCCCGCCCGGCGCAGGCCGAAGAACTGGCCCTCCAGGTCGGCAGGGCCAGCCCGCCACTGCCAGTCCCGCCCCACCAGGAGCAAGGGGGCTTCCTTTTCCTGGCAGACCTCCTGGATGACCGCGAGGGCCTCCGGCTCCTGGGGGGCGCAGATGACCGGCGTGTGCTCCTTGATGATGCCAGCCTTCTCCCGGGCGATCTCCGCCAGGGTGTGCCCCAGGAGGTGGGTGTGGTCGTAACTGAGGGAGGTGATGATGCAGACGGCGGGGCGGACGACGTTGGTGGCGTCCAGGCGCCCCCCCAGGCCCACTTCCATGACGCCCACCTCCACCCTGCGGTTGGCGAAATGGCGGAAGGCCAGGGAGGTGATGATCTCAAAGGTGGTCAGGCCGGGGACCTGGGCCACGTAGGGCTTCAGGTCCTCCACCAGGGCCACCACCTCCTCCCGGGCGATCATCTCCCCGCCCACGGCGATGCGCTCCCGGAAGGTGTGCAGGTGGGGCGACGTGTAGAGGCCCGTGCGGAAGCCCCCGGCGCGCAGGATGGACTCCGTCATGGCCGCAGTGGAGCCTTTGCCCTTGGTCCCGGCGATGTGCACCGTGAGGAACTGGCGGTGGGGGTTGCCCAAGAGGGCCAGGAGGTCCTCCATGCGGCGCAGGTCCCAGACCGTGTCGGAGTAGGCGTAGGAGGTCTTCTTCTCGTAGTCGGTGAAGGAATACAGGTAACGCAGAGCCTCGGCGTACTGGTTCTCGTCCATACAGTCCCTGGAGAAAAACCCCCGGGCGCCCTCTCCCGCCCGGGGCTGGGCCACGAGACTTCTCCCTACCGCGCGCATTGTACCCCAAGTCCGTCCCAGCGCAAAACGCGGGGGCGGACGGTTGCGCTCCCAGGCTGTGTTGGCGCCCCACCTGCCCCTCCCCGCTGGGCCTTGGTCGCGTGGCGGGCGCAGGGGCGGGGCGAAGGCACCCCGTGCACACGGCCTTCGCTGCTCCCTTTGGGGTAGGGGCCCCGTTGTGGTACAATCCCCCGGCCTGCAAGGCTCCACCCCGGGGGAGAGCACATGGGCGCGCTGCACAGGGTCCGCCGGCCTCGCCTCTTCTTCCTGAGCGCCTACTTCTTCGGCCTCAGTTTCCTGTGGAACGGCCTCTCCCTCGTCCTCCTGCCGATGCTGGTCGCGCCCCTGGTGCCGGAGGCGTGGAAGAACACCTACCTGGGGCTCCTCTCCTTCGGGGGGCTGGCCCTGGCTGCCCTCGTCCAGCCCCTGAGTGGGCACCTGAGCGACCGCACGGCCACCCCCTGGGGCCGGCGCCGCCCCTGGATCCTCGCCGGCACCCTCGGCGACTTCCTCTGCCTGGCGCTCCTGGCCACGGCGGGGGGTTTCCCGGCCCTCCTCACAGGCTACCTCCTCCTCCAGGTCTCGTCCAACGTGGCGCACGGCCCGGCCTTCGGCCTCATCCCGGACCTGGTCCCTCCAGAGCGCCGTGGCGCGGCCTCCGGGGCCAAGAGCCTGGCTGAGATCGCCGGCCTCATCGCCGGGGGCCTGGTCACCGGGCACCTGGCAGGGCGGGGCCGGCCCGAAGCCGGGCTCGCGGCCATCGGCCTGGTGCTGGCCGCCGCCCTCGCGGCAACCCTGTGGGGCGTCCGCGAGGAGCCGGTGCCCCCTCGCAGCGGTCCTGGAAGCCGCGCCCTCCCGCGGCTTCGCGGGGTGCTGGATGGGCTGCGCGAGGCCCAGGCGCGCCACAGCGCCTATTTCTGGCTGCTGGGGGTGCGGCTCCTCATGCTCACGGCCATCACCCCGGTCCAGGGGTTCGCCCAGTACTACGTCCAGGACGTGCTCCACGTCCCCAACCCGGCTCTGGCCACCGGGCAACTGGCGGCGGCCATCGGGCTGAGCGTGCTCGCGGCGGCGTACCCGGCGGGGCTCCTGGCGGACCGCTGGGGGCCCTGGCCCCTGAACGTGGCGGCCGGCCTCCTGGCTGGCTTCGGCATCGCGGGGATGGTCTTCGCCCGCACGCTGGGGCACGTGCTCGCCTTGGCCTCCTTCGTCGGCCTGGCGATGGGGATCTTCGTCAGCGCCAACTGGGCCCTCGCCACCCGCCTGGTCCCCGAGGAGGCCGGGGGCCGGTACCTGGGCCTCAGCAACCTGGCCACGGCCGGCGCGGGGATGCTGGGCCGCCTGGCCGGCCCCCTGATTGACGCGGTGAACCTGGCCCGGCCCGGCGCGGGGTACCTGGCGCTCTTCGTCGTGTGCAGCCTCCTCATGTGGATGGGCACGGCAGCCCTCTTCCAGGTGCGGCGCCGGATGCCCGGCACGCCCTGAGCGACAGGGTGGGCTGGCACCGGATCTCTGGGGCGGATGGATCCGAGATAGTTGCACAAAGGCCGGCCAGGTGGTATAGTGGCACGGCAGATGCCCGCTGAGGGCCTGGAGGAGGCGAAGTGTCCACCCGGGGGAACTCTCACGGCAGGAGGCTCGGCCCTGCGCTGCAGGTGCGCGGACACGCGTGGGTGCTCCTGAGTTACGCCCTCCTGAGCCTGCTCCTCACCTACCCGTTGGTGGGGCACTTCGCCACCCACGTCCCCGGCGACGGGGGCGACGACCCGGCCCTGGCCTGGAACCTCTGGTGGGTCCCCCACGCGCTCTTGCGCCTGGGGCAGTCGCCCTTTGCCTGCACCTACCTGTTCTACCCCCTGGGCATCAACCTGGCCTTCTACACCCTCACCGTGTGGAACGCCTTCCTCTCCGTGCCCCTCCAGGCGGCACTGGGCCTGGTGCCGGCCAGCAACCTCGTCCTCCTCTCGTCCTACGTGCTGGGGGCCTACGGAGCGTACCTCCTCGCGAGGTCCCTCGTGCGGACAGGGCGGAACCGGTGGGCCAGGGAGGCCGCGGCGTGGCTGGCCGGCTTCGTCTACGGCTTCGCTTCGCCCAAACTGTTCTTCGCTGCGCTGGGCCAGTTCAACATCGCCAGTTCCCAGTGGGTGCCTTTCTGCATCTTCTATCTAGTGCGGGCTTTCGGCGCGCCGCGGCGGTGGCGGGAGTGGGCCCTGGCGGCCCTGTTCCTGGCCTTCCAGGCCTGGGCCGAACTGACGTACGCCTCGTTCCTCGCCCTCTTCGCCGCGGCCTACGCCCTGGGGTGGGCGGCAGTGCGCCT
The DNA here is from genome assembly GCA_034434775.1 of Anaerolineae bacterium. GTDB lineage: Bacteria > Chloroflexota > Anaerolineae > DTPP01 > DTPP01 > DAOTYM01. Next base: position 4,001 of record DAOTYM010000459.1, read on the forward strand.
CTGGGAGCGGCGGCCACGCGCCCTCCTCCAGGCCCTGCCCGGCCTGGCCCTCCTGGGCGCGCTCGTGCTCCTGGCGGTGAGCCCCATCGTGGCCGCCATGTGGCCGGACATGGCGGCGGAGGGGGACTTCCTGGTGGAGGGGAGCGGCTTTGCCGAGACCTTCTCCGCGGACCTCCTCGGCTTCGCCCTGCCCACCCAACTGCACCCCCTCTGGGGGGGCGCTGTGGCGGCGCGCTGGGCCTTCCCCAAGGACAAGGGCCAGCACCTCTACCTGGGCTACGTGGCGCTGGGCCTGGCCCTGGCAGGGCTCGCCCTCCGCCGGGAGCGGAAGCAGGCCTTCTTCGCCCTGGCGTTCCTGGCCTTCGGGGTCCTGGCCCTGGGCCCCCGCGCCCACTGGAACGGGCGGGAGGTGGGGCCGCCCCTTCCCTTCCTCCTCCTCCAGGAGGTGCCCTTCTTCAAGGGGAACCGCTACCCCGGCCGCTTCGCCGTCCTGGTCCTCCTCTGCCTGGCGGTCCTCGCGGCCTACGGGGCGCGGGAACTCCTTCCCCGCCTCGCCCGCCGCCCCCGGGGACAGGGGGTCCTCGCCCTGCTCCTCGCCCTGGGCCTGGGGGCCGAGTACCTCTCCGTGCCCCTCCCCCTCTCCGACCTGAGGGTGCCAGAGGCCTACAGGGCGGTCCAGGGGCCGCCGGGGGAGGAGTGGGCCGTCCTGGACCTCCCCCTGGCCTGGCGCAACGGGTTCCGCATCTTCGGCGTCCTGGACCCGGTCTTCATGTACGCCCAGTTCTACCAGACGGCCCACGGCGGCCGCCTCCTGAGCGGGAACACCTCCCGCAACCCCGAACTGAAGTTCCAGTACTTCGTGGAGGCCCCTATCCTGAACAGCCTCCTCGCGCTGGAGAACGGCCACCCCCTGCCCGAGGCCACCTGGCGCGCCGACGCGGAGGTCGCGCCGGCGGTGCTGGGCTTCTTCCGGGTGCGCTACGCCGTGGTGCACAAGGGGAAGGCCTCCCCGGACCTCCAGCGGTACGTCGCGGAGGCGCTCCCCGTGGAGCCGCTCTACGAGGACGCGGCCCACGTGGTCTACGCGGTGAGGGGGCGGGCGGGAGGGGCGTGGGAGGCTGGTTTTGACGCCCCGGCCGACCGCCTCACCCTCGCCGAGGGGTGGAGCGGCACGAGCACCTGGGAGGGGCGCTCCGTGGTCTGGGCCGAGCGTTCCCGGACGCGCCTCCTCCTCCCCGGTGAGGGGGAGGCCCTGCGCCTCCGCATGCGCCTCTACGCGCCGGGCGAGGGCCAGCAGGTGGGCCTGGTCTGGGAAGGGCATGCCCTGGGGACACGCCCCCTTTCGCCGGGGTGGACCGAGGTCCAGTGGGACGTGCCCCAGAGCCTCGTGCGCCGGGGCGTCCACAGCGCGGAACTGCGCTGGGCGCGGCTTTTCCCGCCCAGCGCCATCCCCGCCGGGCAGGAGGTGGGCGCGACGGGCGTCCGCTCCCCCGTGCACCTGTACGTGCGCAGCGCAGGCCTGGAGGTGGGGTGGTTCGCCCACCTCTACGTGGATGGCCGGGATGTCTCCCCAGGAGAGCGCGGCTACAACCTGGCTGTGGTGGACCCCGCCACCGGGGAGGTGCGGGCGGCGGCCGCCTTTGACACCCACGGGGACGAGGCCGCGGCCCACGCCCTGGCCGCCTTCCTGGACGCGGTGCCCGAGGGGATGCTCGTCCTGGGGGCGGTGAACGACGAGGCCTCCCTCCGCCTGACGGAGGAAGCGGTGCAGGCCCTGCGCTCCGTCGGCGTCCAGGGGGACCTGCGGGGCAAGTTCCGCTGGGGGCACGCCTTCATCGGGGCCAAGGGCGCGGCCCCGGGGCAGGCCCTGGAGGGCATGGACCTCCTGCGGCCGGTCTCCCTGGCGGTGGGGCAGGCGCTCGCAGAGCCGCGGGTGGCCGGCGCCCTGGACTGGCTGCGCCTGGAAGCGCCCTAGGCCTGTGCCCCCAGGCTCTCCACATACTCCAGGGACTGGTGCCGGAAGTAGGCGTTGTAGAGGTCCGCGTAGTACCCACCCTGCGCCAACAGGCTCTCGTGGGTCCCCTCTTCCACAATCCGGCCCTGCTCTATGACCAGGATGCGGTGGGCGCGGCGGACCGTCCAGAGGCGGTGGGCGATGATGATGGCCGTGCGCCCCCGCAGGAGGAGTTCCAGCCCGGCCTGGATCTGCGACTCGGTGAAGGGGTCTATGCTGGCCGTGGCCTCGTCCAAGATGAAGATGGCCGGGTCCTTGAGGAGCACCCGGGCCAGGGCCACCAGTTGGCGCTGGCCCATGGAGAGGTTCGCGCCCCGCTCCCCCACGTCCGTGTCCAGCCCGTTGGGCAGGTCCTCAAGCCAATCCCCACCCCCGATGCGGAGGGCTGCCTGCAGCACCTCTTCGTCCGTGGCCTCGGGCCGGGCGTAGCGGATGTTCTCCCGCACCGTGCCGGAGAAGAGAAAGGGCTCCTGGGGCACGTAGCCGATGTGCCGCCGGTACTGGCGCAGGTCCAGCCGCCGGATGTCGCGGCCGTCTATCAGGAGTTCGCCCCTCTGGAACTCGTAGAAGCGGGCCACGAGGCGCGCGATGCTGGTCTTGCCGGCCCCGGTGTGGCCCACCAGGGCCACCGTCTCCCCCGGCTGGATCTCCAGGCTGAAGTCCGGAAGCACCACCTCGTCCCCCGTGTAGGTCAGGTGGACGTGGCGGAACTCAATGTGGCCTTCCACATGGTCCACGGGCTCCTGGGCGACCTGCACCACCTTGGGCTCGGCGTCTATGAGGGCGAAGACCCGCTCTGCAGCGGAGAGGCCGTCCTGGAACTGGCTCCAGAAGGAGGCGATGCTCACCAGCGGGTACCAGTAGAACCCCACGGCCTGCATGAAGAGGTACCAGTCGCCGGGGCCGAGGGCGCCCGCCCTCGCGGCCAGGCCGCCGGCGTAGGCCAGCGCCGCCACCCCCAAGCCGGAGGCCAGGCCCAGGACGGGGAAGATGGTGTTGAGGGTGAGGCCGCGCCGCAGGCCCACGGCGTAGGCCTGGCGGTTGATGGCGTCAAAGTCGGCGTAGATGGCGTGCTCCTGGCGGAAGGCCTTGGCCACCATGATGCCGCTGACCGACTCCTGGATCTGGGCGTTGATGCGGGCGGTGACCCGCCGGGCGCGCTGCGTGACGGTCCGGGCGATGCGCCGGAAACTGAGTGCGATGGCGGCAGCCACCGGCGCCATGGCCAGGAGGAGGAGCGTCAGCCCCACGTGGATGCGGAAGAGCCACACGGACAGCACAAGCACCAGAAGCACCTGGCTCAGGAGGTTCAT